>NZ_NXGA01000001.1:316323-597176 GCF_002802965.1 Sporolactobacillus pectinivorans
TAGCATTCATCGTTTACAGCGTGGACTACCAGGGTATCTAATCCTGTTTGCTCCCCACGCTTTCGCACCTCAGCGTCAGTAACAGACCAGAGAGCCGCCTTCGCCACCGGTATTCCTCCACATCTCTACGCATTTCACCGCTACACGTGGAATTCTACTCTCCTCTTCTGTACTCAAGCTCCCCAGTTTCCAATGGCCGCTTGCGGTTGAGCCGCAAGATTTCACATCAGACTTAGGAAGCCGCCTGCGCGCGCTTTACGCCCAATAATTCCGGACAACGCTTGCCACCTACGTATTACCGCGGCTGCTGGCACGTAGTTAGCCGTGGCTTTCTGGCCGGATACCGTCACTGCAAGAGCATTTCCTCTCTCACTCATTCTTCTCCGGCAACAGAGCTTTACGATCCGAAAACCTTCTTCGCTCACGCGGCGTTGCTCCATCAGACTTTCGTCCATTGTGGAAGATTCCCTACTGCTGCCTCCCGTAGGAGTTTGGGCCGTGTCTCAGTCCCAATGTGGCCGATCACCCTCTCAGGTCGGCTATGCATCGCGGTCTTGGTGGGCCGTTGCCCCGCCAACTAACTAATGCACCGCGGGCCCATCTGTAAGCGATGGCCGAAACCATCTTTCAACCCTGCACCATGCGGTGCAGCGTGTTACCCGGTATTAGCTCCCGTTTCCCGGAGTTATCCCCGTCTTACAGGCAGGTTGCCCACGTGTTACTCACCCATCCGCCGCTCACTTCCGGGGGCAAGCCCCCTTCCGTGCGCTCGACTTGCATGTATTAGGCACGCCGCCAGCGTTCGTCCTGAGCCAGGATCAAACTCTCCAAAAAATACTCTTCCAGGAAGCCGATGCTTCCGCTTATTTCTTTTTCGTTCTGTCGATCCTCAGCAAAAATTTTGAATTGACTTAAGGGTTTCACCCTTTAAATCACGCTTGGCTTTTGTTCAGTTTTCAAGGAACATTCTTGAATCGTTTATCAAACGACCTAAATAACTATACATTGTTTCTTGCCATTTGTCAACAACTTTTTCATCCCGGATTAATCCGACTGTAAAGCTTCAAATGGAGAGACAACGATATTTATTTTACCAGCAGATTATTATTTGTCAATCGTTTTTAACTAATTTTCCATCTCCTTATTTTTCCAGACCTTTATTCTCTATAGCAATCTTCGCATATAACAGAAGGCTTGACCATAGAATGGTACAAACATGGTGAACGGAGTGAAGTGTCTATGCTTTGGATTATCAATGGGAAAAAAGTGAAAAATATTCTTTTGATTATTATCGCCGCTTTTGTCGCGGCACTGATTCTGTTCGTTCAAAAGCAGGAGACAAGCGTTTTTGCACCAATAGACAAAAGCGGTGCACTATCACGAGTAGAAACTAACCAAAAGCATCTGGCGCTGACATTCGACAGTAATTGGGGAGATCAGCAAATTAAGCTGATTCTGGAAACACTCAAAGCAGAAAAAGTTAAAGCTACTTTTTTCTTTTCAGGGGAGTGGGCAGAGCGCCATTCCGATATTGTCAAAGAAGTGTTAAAAGACGGGCATGAGATTGAAACACAGGGCATGAGACACGAAGACTATACACAGCTTAGTGTGGAGGAAACCCGGCGTGACATGCTGCTCTCACGGGAAGCTATTTATAAAGCCTGCGGCGTGCGTCCCGAACTGATTCGTCCGCCTTATGGGAAAATTAATAAAGAAGTTTTACAAACCATGTCTGCTCTTCACCTTCAGCCTGTGCTCTGGAGCGTCAACCCGCAGGATGAAACAAATCCAGGTTACGAAGCCATTGTCCGTCAAGTGCTGAAAGATGCCGGAAAAGGAGATATTATCCGTCTGCACGCCTCTGATTCTGCAAAGCAAACATACCGTGCACTTCCACTGATTATTCGGGAAATGAAAAATCGCGGCTACACTTTTGTCACTATAAAAGACCTGGTTTCCGACGCCCAGACGAAGCACCGTCTGCTCGACTGAATCAAGTCACTTCATTCGTCAACGCGGCAAACAATCCATGTTCCTTATTTATTTTTTTCGCCCTGTTTTTTCAGTGTCTCAGACAGGGCATCCATCATCTGCTTTTTGAAGAACGGCCCGGCCATTGCCTCCTGCATTTCAGTCGCAATCTGTTCACGGAACGATTTCGTCTTTAGAAGGGCAAGGTATTGATTTTGAAGCTCAGGGGCTTTAAGAATATCCATCATCATCGCCTGATAGCTTGGATCTTTCATCATTTTTGACAGCAGCTGTGCATTTTCCCGTTCCATAGTTTTTGCCAGCTGTGCAGAAAATCCGGGATCCTTCAACAGTTCACTCCAAATCTTCTTCCCCTGTTCCGTAGTCAGCGTCTCAATAATTGTTTTTTTTACCACCGGATCGTCAAGAACAACAGCGTCTCGCAATTCTCGATCTTGAAACAGTTCCCGCAGCGTTTTCTTTCCATCGTCCGTTTTCAGCATGTCGAGAACCATTCTTTTATTTTCCTGATAGGACGGCTGACTGCTGTCGCCGTTTCCGCACCCAACCTGGCCGGCGAGCAGCAAAATTGCCAGAATGAGCACTATTTTCCTTACCATACTGTGCTTCCTCCTCACGGGGCGTTTTTCTTAATATGTGAGCATCGAGGAGGATTATGCGGCGCAGTAGCATAAAATGGGGCGTCCGCAACGCATGGCGGGCACCCCATTACTGTTAAATTAATGAATTCCTTCGATTTTGCGAATTACTTTTTCCGCAATGTGGCCATATTCTTCTGCTATCGGGTCACCTTCAAAATAAACACCCGGAGCGAATTCACCGTTCTTCCCTTCCGGTTGGCCCAGCGGTAGCCGGCCAAGCAGCTCCGTATGCAGTAAATCGGACAAACGGTCTCCGCCGCCCTTCCCGAATACGTATTCCACTTCACCGGTTTTCCGGCTCTTAAAATAGGCCATGTTCTCAATGATCCCGAGAATTTCATGTTCCGTCTTCTCGGCCATAGCGCCCGCACGTGCGGCGACAAATGCCGCCGTCGGATGCGGGGTTGTTACAATAATTTCCTTAGAGTGAGGCAGCCTGCTGTGTACATCCATAGCAATGTCACCAGTACCGGGCGGCAGATCGAGAATCAGATAATCCAGTTCGCCCCACTTAACATCGTTAAAAAAATTATTCAGCATTTTGCCCAGCATCGGCCCTCGCCAGATTACCGGAGAATTATTTTCTACAAAAAAGCCCATCGAAATAACATGGACGCCCAACCGATCAACAGGAATGATCCTGTCATTTTCCACTTGAGGCCTTTGTTCAATCCCCATCATATCAGGAACGCTGAAGCCGTAGATATCTGCATCCAGCAGGCCGACTTTTCTACCCTTCCGCGCCAACGCAAGAGCAAGATTGACTGACACCGTCGACTTACCGACGCCGCCTTTACCACTGGCCACCGAAATAAAGGCAGTCTTGCTCTCCGGTGAAAGCAGAGTAGGCCCTGCCTCAGGAATACCGCCGAGCGCCTTGATTTCATCTTCTGCCAGCACGGAAAACCGCATGCCGACAAAATCTGCTCCGCCTTTTTTCAATTTTGATGAGATTTCAACCTGAATCTGCATTTGTTTAACCTTGTCCTGTTTCGCCAGTGCTATTTTCAGGCTGACAAGGCCTTCTTTTATTTTCAATTCGCGCAATCCACCCGTATCAATCAGGTTTTTATGTAAAAAGGGATCTTGAACCGTTTTCAAAATATCCGTCACTTGCTGCTCATTGATCATTAATTAGCCCGCCCTTCTCCTTCAACATTTCCAGTATCAGTATATCAAACCTTCGCAGTAAAGGTATGAAAAATGAACATGAGTAGCAGGTTTTTAATCCGACGGCACTTTTTCATTGGTGAAGTAGCGCATGATGCCCTGACTGATGGCCATGGCCGCTTCCTTCTGGTAATCTTCCTGAACGAGCAGCGACCGCTCCCTGGGATTTGATAAAAACCCGACTTCAACAAGGGCGGCAGGCGGTGCAGCTTTTTTCAATATGTAGACATGACCAATTGGCTTCGCATAACGCTCGGTGTTCCCCAGGGTGTTTTTAAGCGAATCCTGAATAAATTTGGCGAATTTCTGATTTTCGGCGGATTTCGGGTGATAGAATGTCTGAGCACCGTACCAGCGGGGTGAGGGAATGGCATTCAAGTGCACACTGATGAACGCGTCGGGATGCGCCTTTTCGATCAGATCGGCGCGACGCAGAAGATCCTGGGTTTTATGTCTGCCTCCAAAATTCTTGTCGGCCAGATCCATGTCGCTTTCCCGGGTCATGACAACAAGTGCCCCGGATTCCTGCAAATAATTGCGGAGATCCTGAGCAATGGCAAGCGTAATTTTTTTTTCCACAGCATCCCCGCCGACTGCGCCACCGTCTGCTCCGCCGTGTCCCGCATCGACAACGATAACGCGGCCGGAAAGTGGAAGATGCCAGGATTGTCCTGTATACCGGCTGGCAATCAGCCATTTCACACCGGCGGCCACTGCAAAAATGGCCAAAGCAATCAGTACACCGGCAAGCCATCTCCGCTTCATCACAATTCCCCCCATGTCCAAGCCTGTCTCTTGAACATATATATGGACCAAAGAAGCGATTTATGCTACCGAAACCTGAATTCAATCAGTGCAGTTTCATTTTCCAACGTTTCAGTGAAGTTTCAAATCCGTCTAACCACCAATTATGAAGGTATGTTTTGCATGATTCTCTCAAGCCTGCCAATTCTGAATCCCGGGTCGTCCAGAAACGCCAAAAATCACAAAAATCCTCCAGAAGCCGCTCAAACGAATCCTCACAGCGCCGATAGACAGTCTCTCTATCTTCACCGTAAAACCCGAATCTGCCCATTGCAGAACCCATCAGAAAAGCCTCCAACGCGTACTCTGCGCACATCTCAAGAGCAATGCCTCCACCTGAAGGAACAGATGGAATATATAAATCAAAGCTATGATGAATTGTTTTTTCGATTTTCTCAAAAGATAAATTCTGAAGTGCACGGCGTTCGAAATCCATCTGTTTGTGCTGCTGTCTTTTCTTAAAATCCATAACGACGCCCATGATGCTTCCTCCTTTCTCTATATCATCCGACGAAAGCGCCGATTTCAACCGTAACAGCTTTTGCCAATTACAATGAAAAATATTTTATCTCTGCCGTTTTAAATGATGCCTGGGCAGCAATAAAATTTCATACTGCTTGTCATTTATTTGTAATTTATTTGAACATTGCACCGTACAGGCCTCGTTATTGCGATAATGAAAACAGGTGATAACAAATGTCAGTATTTACACGTTTATATCTCTCTGTGTCCCTGGAACCTAACAATTACAATCTGAACAATCTCCAGTCACTGATTAAGTCCGTGCTTATCGGTGTAATGATTGGAACCAGCCTGCTGATCATACTTTTGATCTGGTCTTTGTTCAAAAGTTTTTCTACAACACGTCAGCGGCATGCCGGAAAACACTCAAGCCGTCGTTAGTATGGGGGCAGTCAGGCTCTGATTATGGGATTGTTCATCATCCTGATGCTTCGCTTTTTCTGAAATTCAAGCAATTCCTGGCATTCTATTTAAAACGTCTCTCCAAATTCCGAGAGACGTTTTTTAATACACTGTATTCTATAGCAAAAAAATAAGCCCTTTACAGGGCTTACAATAATGAAATTAAAGAGAGTATCCCACTACTCAAATTTATTATAAAAATTTTTTTCGACAAAATCCTATTTTTGTTATCTTTCACATATTATCGATTCGGTTACTTAAGAAATATGGTCATTTTAGCATCAGAGCCAATTTTTTTGTACAAAAAAAGCCCCATCCACATAAGTGGAAGGAGCCATAAACGTCGACAAATCAGCGTTTTGAGAACTGAGGAGCACGGCGTGCACCTTTGAGTCCGTATTTCTTACGTTCTTTCATACGCGGATCACGTGTCAGGAAACCAGCCTGCTTCAGTACTGCACGGTATTCAGGATCAGCTTTCAGCAATGCGCGGGCAACGCCGTGGCGGATTGCACCTGCCTGGCCTGTAAAACCACCGCCGGCCACACTGACCAGCACATCATATCTGCCTTCCGTTTCCGTCGAAACAAGAGGCTGTTTCAGAATTGAACGAAGTGTTTCAAGATTGAAATATTCATCAAGGTCACGGCCGTTAACAACGACTTTGCCATCGCCGGCAACGAGCCTGACCCTAGCAATAGAACTCTTGCGGCGACCTGTGCCGTAATATTGTACTTGTGCCATTCTTATTTTCCCTCCCTAATCATCCACGAAGCGTATAAGCTTCTGGTTTTTGTGCAGCATGCGGATGTTCCGTGCCTTCATAAACATGAAGTTTTCTGAACATCTGCGCTCCGAGACTGTTGTGTGGAAGCATACCCTTGATTGTCCGTTCAAGCATATCCCTTGAACGCGTTTCTCTCATCTCAAGAGCAGATCGAGCCTTGATACCACCTGGAAAGCCTGAATGATGAATATATTTCTTGCTCAAAAGTTTTTTCCCGGTCAGCTGAATCTTCTTTGCATTGATGATGATTACATTGTCACCGACATCTACATGCGGTGTAAAAGTCGGTTTGTTTTTGCCGCGAAGAATTGCTGCTACTTCGCTTGCCAGACGTCCAAGTATCTGTCCGTCTGCGTCAATAACGAGCCATTTGCGATCTACAGATGCCGCATTGGCCATATATGTCGTACGCACGATTATTTCCTCCCTTTTTCTTTTCAGTCCTCTTTGCGACCCACAACCGCATCGAGTCGGAAAGCATAACCCGTCCGCTTTCCATTTCCGTTCATCAGTCATCTATTTGAGCCAATATCGTTTGGGGCTTTAGTGGTCAAAATAGAAATGCCGAAATATATACTATAATACCCCGGCTCCGTTGTCAAGCGTTAAATGAGTTGCCGAAAAATTGGTCACTCCAGCAATCAATTCGCCGATCCCCTAATAGGTCACCTTCCACAATGTCAGCCCACAGGCAGGTGCCGTCTGTGAAGCCGCCTGCCTGTCTTTTCCGGTAATAATCTTTTTTACTTGCTCCGGAGGAATAGCCCCTGAACCGACATCAAGCAGCGTTCCAGTAATAATCCGGACCATCTGATACAAAAATCCGCTACCAGCGATGTGGATGACCGTCTCATCTTTTCCTTCGGGTAGAACCTTCAGGTCATAAATCGTTCTGACTTTATCCGTGACGTCCGTGTTTGCAGCGCAAAAGCAGGAAAAGTCATGGGTGCCGACAACATAACCGGCAGCCTCATTCATCCTGAACAGATCAAGCGGACGGGCGACGTGAAGCGTATAGAATCGGCGGAACAGGTCCGGTTCCCGCCGTGTCAATAAACGGTAACGATATTCCTTCCGCCTGACATCATAGCGTGCGTGAAAGCTTTCAGGCACAGTTTCGGTATTCCTTATGTAAATATCGTCCGGCAACAAACTGTTGAGCGCTCTGGACCAGTTTTCAATCGGGATGTTCAGCGGACTTTCAAAATGAAAAACCTGGCCAAGCGCATGAACCCCCCGGTCTGTCCGGCCTGAAGCCGTGATTTTCACATAGTTCCCATGATGTATCCGGGACAGCGCCGTTTCAATTTCCCTTTGAACCGTGCGTTTCCCGGGCTGTACCTGATAACCAAAAAATTGTGCCCCGTCATAGGAAACGATACATTTTAGCTTTGCCATACTTTCACCTGCGTCCTACGCTCTTACAAAAATTAACGCTGCTGTCAAAAGTGCCATAATAATCATCAAAACACTGTCCTGCCATTTCCATACTAGTTTATGAAGCCTTGTTCGGCCGATATCGCCATGATAGCCGCGTGCTTCCATCGCCATCGCCAGATCTTCCGCCCGTTTAAACGCACTGACAAAAAGTGGGACAAGCAGGGGTACAACAGCTTTCATCCTGTTTTTCAGAGAGCCGGTTGTAAAATCTGACCCCCGCGCAGCCTGAGCTTTGATGATTTTCTCCGTTTCTTCCAGCAAAGTTGGGATAAATCGCAGTGAAATAGACATCATTAACGCAAATTCATGAACCGGGAGTTTTATCCTCTTAAAAGGGCTGAGCAGACTCTCCATCCCATCCGTAATTTCCATCGGTGAAGTAGTCAGCGTGAGCAGGGTGGTCACAATGATAATCACAAGAATGCGATCAGTAATTAGAACGGATTGAATGAGTCCATTTTGATAGATGTGAATCCAGCCAAAGCTGAAGAGCAGCCTGCCACCTACCGTGAAAAAAAGATTCAAAAAGAATGTCAGCAGGACAATGATCAATATAGACTTCAGGCCCCTGAAAATAAATGAAATCGATATTCTGGAGCTCATGATTCCGGCAACGCAGAACACAATTAATAAAAGGTTCGCCAGCCAGTTGTTTGCCAGAAAAACAATAATCACAAAGAGAAAAACACCGATTAATTTCGCCCGTGGATCCAGGCGGTGGACATATGATTCCATTGGAACATATTGTCCGATGACCAGATTAAACATGCGCATCCCCCCTACGCATCAGGCCAGCCACTGTGTCCGCCGTCTCAGACAGAGTGAACGCCGGCTTCACTGTCCCCAGCCCCAGTCGCTCTGTCAGCCGGTCAAGGAAAAGCATAGTCTCTGGCAGTTCAAGGCCGATTTTTCTTAACTCCTGTTTCTTGGAAAAAACTGCTTCTGGGGTCCCGGCCATCTTCAGTTGGCCATCATCCATCACAAATACTTGATCAGAATATAACGCTGCATCTCCCATACTATGTGTCACCATAATAATGGTCAGTTTCGATTCTTTATTTAACCTGCGAAAAAGCTCGAGAATATCTTTACGTCCTTGGGGATCAAGCCCGGCCGTTGGTTCATCCAGAATAATTACTTCCGGATGCACGGCCAATACGCCGGCAATGGCCACGCGTCGCATTTGGCCGCCGCTCAGATCGAACGGTGACTGGTGCCAGTAAAGCGCAGGTAGTCCGGCAAGATGCAAGCTTTCCTCCGCCCTTTTTGTAGCTTCCATCGCCGGCACGCCGAAATTCATCGGCCCGAAACAGACATCTTTAATTGCCGTTTCTTCAAATAATTGGTGCTCGGGGTACTGAAAAACGAAACCAACCTTTTCACGCAGTGCTTTTAGATCCTGTTTCTTTTTTTGCGCTCCGATTGTAACATTCCCGACAGTAATGGAACCTGAGGATGGACGAAGCAAACCGTTCATGTGCTGAACCAAAGTTGATTTACCGGATCCCGTATGGCCGATGATTGAAGTAAATGAGCCTGATGGGATCTTCAGGCTGACGTGATCAAGTGCTGTCCGTTCAAATGGAGTTTTCGGATTATAAATGTGGGTTACATTTGTGAACGTAATGTCCATAGTTCATTCACCAGATCTTCCTGAGTTAATGCCGCGTCTTTGAGAGAAATTCCTCTTTGATTCAAGAGGCGTCGAAGTTTGACCGCAAAAGGCAGATCAAGGCCAATTTTTTCCAAAAGTTCGGGTGCCTGAAAAATTTCTCTCGGTCGGCCTTCACGGACAACTTTTCCCTTGTTCATGACAAGTATCCGGTCAGCGTGCACCGCTTCCTCAAGATCATGCGTAATTGATATAACCGTTAATCCGTGCTCTTTGTTTAAAGTGCGCACTGTCTGTATTATTTCCTTGCGGCCTTCCGGATCCAGCATGGATGTCGCTTCATCAAGAATGATGATCAAGGGCCGGAGGGCAACAATACCAGCTATAGCCACGCGCTGCTTTTGTCCGCCAGACAGACGGTGGGGTTCACTGTTTGCATAGGCGTCCATCTTTACGAGTTTCAGAGCCTGAGCCAGACGATCGATCATTTGCTCACGCGGTATTCCATGATTTTCCATGCCAAACGCTACATCATCCCGAACCGTTGCTCCGACAAACTGGTTATCTGGATTCTGAAAGACCATACCGACAAGACGCCGGACTTCCCATATATTCTTTTCATCTTTCGTGTCGAACCCGCCAACGTGTACCGAACCTTTTTGTGGAACAATTAAACCATTCAAACACTTGGCGAGTGTCGACTTCCCCGAACCGTTATGTCCGATAATTGACAGCCATTCACCCTTATTTACTGAAAGAGTAACATCATCAAGCACCCAGGGATGGTCTTCGGCATAGAAAAAAGAAACCCCGCTGACCTCAATAATCTTCTCCATAACTTGTGCTCCCCTCAGACTCAGCTCATTCTATGTACGGGAAGTGCCGTGATGGCATGTTTCAATGCTCACCCAGACGAATTTCCCCTGGTTTGAAAAAAAAGCAGAAAACAGGTTCAATGGAACCACGCTTCTGCCCTTTGTGCAATCTGTTTATTTAACCAGTTCAATGATTGCCAGTTCTGCGCCGTCTCCCTTACGGGGCCCGACTTTCAGAACACGTGTATAACCACCTTGGCGTTCTTCATAGCGTTTCGCAATGTCATCAAACAGTTTCTGAACTGCATTCTGGTTTGATTCCTGATCGGCTACTTCATTTCTGATAAAAGCAGCCGCCTGCCTGCGAGCGTGAAGATCACCGCGCTTTGCGAGCGTAATCATCTTTTCAATGACAGGTTGAACTGCTTTAGCCTTTGAATGCGTTGTCTGAATCCGTTCACTAATAATCAAATCGGTCGCCAGATCACGGAACAGTGCTTTTCTCGCAGCCGAGTCCCGACCCAGTTTTACATATGCCATGCACTTGTACCTCCTTTTTACATCCTGATTCTTTCTTTTTTGCGCAAAAAAGAAAAAATAATCACGTGTCTATTGAATGATTTACTCTTCAATTCTCAGTCCAAGACCGAGATCATTCAGCTTTTCCTCTACTTCTTCCAACGACTTACGGCCAAGATTTCTGACCTTCATCATATCCTCTTCGGATTTCTGGGTCAATTCCTGAACAGTATTGATTCCTGCACGCTTCAGGCAATTATAGGAACGTACCGATAGATCCAGTTCCTCAATTGTCATTTCGAGCACTTTTTCTTTTTTATCTTCTTCTTTTTCGATCATAATCTCAGCTTTCTGAGCCTGATCGGTCAGACCGACAAAAATATTCAAGTGTTCGGATAAAATCTTTGCGCCAAGCGAAACAGCTTCTTCAGGGCGGATGCTGCCGTCAGTCCATACGTCAAGTGTCAGTTTGTCATAATTGGCAACCTGGCCAACTCTCGTTTTTTCAACTTGATAGTTTATACGCTGAATCGGCGTATAAATGGAATCAATCGGAATGACGCCAATCGGCAGATCATCCGATTTATTTCCCTCGGCAGGTATATATCCACGTCCCTTTTTTGCCAGCATTCTCAAATGAAAATGTGCCTTCTTATCAAGGGTTGCGATCTCCAATTCCGGGTTCAGAATTTCAACATCGCTGTCATGAATTATATCTGCAGCTGTCACTTTTCCTTCTCTTTGAACGTCGATTTCCAATGTTTTTTCTTCATCTGAATACAGTTTCAAGGCCAATTTTTTGATATTCAGAATAATCGCCGTGACATCCTCTACAACGCCTTCGATGGTGGAAAATTCGTGAAGCACAGTGTCAAATTGAACTGTCGTAACAGCCGCGCCTGGAAGGGAAGAAAGTAAAATTCGACGTAAAGAATTACCCAGAGTCGTACCGTATCCACGTTCGAGCGGTTCAACAACAAACTTGCCGTAACTCCCATCGTCTGCAAGCTCAACCGTATCGATCTTTGGCTTTTCGATCTCAATCATCAAATAAGAACCCTCCTTCAAAACGTCGAAATTTTGACCAAGCGGGGGATGGTCAAAATTTCCCGATATGTGCTTCTTAAGGCTTACGGCTTGCTTCTTTTAACCGTCTCATCCAAATATAATAGTAGCATTATAAACAGATTGTTTTCATACTATACGCAAAAGGATCAGACACGGCGCCGTTTAGGCGGGCGGCAGCCGTTGTGCGGGATAGGTGTCACGTCGCGGATGGTGGTAACTTCCAGGCCGACAGCCTGAAGTGCGCGAATGGCAGCTTCACGGCCGGCACCGGGTCCTTTAACCGAAACTTCGATCGATTTCATGCCATTGTCCATAGCGCTCTTGCCAGCCGCTTCTGCAGCAGTCTGAGCAGCATACGGTGTTGACTTTCTAGATCCTTTGAAACCAAGCCCACCGGCACTTGCCCATGAAATAGCATTACCGTGCGGATCTGTGATCGTAACAATCGTATTGTTAAACGTTGAACGGATGTGTGCCACCCCGTTTTCGACATTTCTTTTAATACGACGCTTACGCGTACGTGTTTGTTTTGCCATAAATGTTTAACCCTCCTTCTCTTATTTCTTTTTATTAGCCATCGTGCGCTTAGGACCTTTACGCGTACGAGAATTATTTTTTGTATTCTGTCCGCGCACCGGAAGACCGCGACGATGACGGATTCCTCTGTAAGATCCGATTTCGATTAGCCTCTTGATATTCAGAGAAACTTCACGGCGAAGATCGCCTTCAACACGGTAGTGGTCAACGACTTCGCGGATACGGGTCTGCTCTTCCTCTGTCAGGTCGCGCACACGTGTATCTTCAGAAACTTTTGCTTCTGCCAGAATCTTCTTGGCAGTCGTCAGCCCGATACCGTAAATATAAGTCAGAGAAATAACGACTCTTTTATCTCTTGGAATATCGATACCTGCAATACGAGCCATGCGTTAAAACACCTCCTTAACCTTGTCTTTGTTTATGCTTCGGATTTTCACAAATTACCATAACAACGCCTTTTCGACGGACAATCTTGCATTTTTCACACATTTTTTTAACTGATGGTCTGACTTTCATTGTTGAATCCTCCTTATACACCGCAGAGCATCTCTTGGTTATTTATGTCTGAACGTAATACGGCCACGTGACACATCATAAGGCGACAATTCGACAGTCACTTTATCTCCAGGAAGAATGCGGATAAAATGCATGCGTATCTTCCCGGATACATGAGCTAATATCTTATGACCATTTTCCAATTCTACACGAAACATCGCATTCGGCAGTGGTTCAATGACGGTGCCTTCAACTTCAATGACATCTTCCTTAGCCATCGGCTGACTCACCCTTCCCTATATTACTGAATCCTCCGTCCAGAAAATGAGCAACCGCAAAACGGAGCTTTCCGTTAGTAACACGTCCGGTTTCACGTAGACTTTTCTGAACTTCGACAGATACATACGATTGAAGATCAAGATGGCTGATATTCTTCTTCTTTGCGTTGTCAAACTTTCGCCTGTCTCCATCCGCTATTTCGACAATACGATGGTCAAGCAGACGTACAATCACAAAATAAGAACCGGATTCTTTCCCTTTTAATACTCGAGCAAGCTGGCCGGGGACAGGCAGCGGAGCCTGATCACTACCCATCAATCATCACCTTCACTTATTGCTTTGTCAAGATTTCATTACCATTTTCTGTAATGACTAAAGTATGCTCGTAATGCGCACAGTTTTTTCCATCCTGTGTCTCTATGGTCCAGTCATCGTCTCCGACAATCCAGATATCCGGACTGCCCTCATTGACAAGCGGTTCAATGGCAAGAACCATTCCTGGTTTCAGAACAGAACCATGACCAGGGCTTCCAAAATTCGGTACTTCAGGATCTTCATGCAATTCCCGGCCAACGCCATGACCAGTCAGTTCTCTGACAACAGAAAATCCATGTGACTCAGCGCATTTTTGAACCGCATGTGAAATGTTCGTCACCCGTGCTCCGGGGACCGCCTCGGCAATTCCCTGATAGAGCGCACTTTCTGTTGCTCTGAGCAACCGGCGGTCAGACTCGGAAACTGTGTCAACCGGATAGGTCCAGGCGGAGTCTGCATGAAATCCTTCATACTGAGCACCGATATCGATGCTGATAATGTCTCCGCCCTTCAGAACATAGGACCCTGGGATGCCATGAGCCAGCTGATGATTTACAGATGTACAGATGCTGTTTGAAAATCCGTCATAGCCCTTAAAAGATGGCATTGCTCCTGCCTGCCTGATCAAGCGCTCTGCGAGTAGGTCGAGTTCAATCGTCGACACACCGGGTTCTATTGCCCGCTGAAGTATCGCCAATGTTCCGGCAACGATTTTCCCTGCACATCGAATTTTTTCGATTTCACTCTCGGTCTTCAACCGAATCACTTAGCCATTGCTCCAAGTATTGAAGAAATATCTTGAAAGACTTCATCAATAGGCTGCTCACCGTTTATTTTCTTCAACACATGCTTTTTTTCATAAAAAGAGACAAGAGGCTGCTGCTGTTTGATATTAACCTGAAGCCTTTCGTGAACGGTCTCTTTACGGTCATCTGCACGCTGTATGAGCGGTCCTCCACATTTGTCGCACACACCCTCTTTTTTCGGAGGGTTATACACCAGATGATAGGTGGCACCACAGTTTGCACAGACACGACGCCCGGTCAGGCGGTTCAGCAGGTTCTCAGGATTAACATCGATATAGAGTACGGCATCGATTTCTCCGTTGTTTTCAGCCAATATCGCATCAAGCGCTTCAGCCTGAAGAACAGTTCTTGGAAAACCGTCAAGAAGAAATCCTTCTTTACAGTCATCTTTGCCAAGGCGTTCGCGCACGATACCAATGGTAACTTCATCGGGAACCAAGCCTCCCCTATCCATAAACGATTTTGCTTTTTTCCCAAGTTCCGTGCCATCTTTAATTGCCTGCCGGAACATATCGCCTGTCGAAATGTGAGGGAAACCAAATTGATCCACAATTCGTTCAGCCTGAGTTCCCTTGCCGGCACCGGGCAGTCCCATTAAGATTAGATTCACGTTACATCCTCCTGACCCTTTCAGTGGATCTGTTATCGTTTAATAAATCCCTGATAGTTTTTCTTTACCAGCTGACTCTCAATGCGTTTCATAGTATCCAGAGCAACGCCGACGACGATCAGTAGACTCGTGCCGCCAATTTGAGCGCTGGACGGCAGACCGCCGAGCTGACCAAATACGATGGGCAGAAGCGAGATGATCGCAAGAAAAATAGCTCCGAGAAATGTCAGCCGATAAAGAACCTTTGTAATATACTTTTCTGTGTTCTTTCCTGGGCGAATGCCCGGAATATATCCACCCTGTTCGCCAAGGTTCTTTGCCATCTTTTCCGGATTCACCTGAACAAATGTGTAAAAATAGGTGAAAGCAATGATCAGAGCAGCATAAATGATCATTCCATAGACCGTTGAATAATTAAAAATCTTGACGATCCAGTTTGTGACTGCATTCTGATGAAAGAATTGAGCAATCGTCGGAGGTGTGATCATCAGCGAAATTGCGAAGATAACCGGGATAACACCTGCAGCGTTAACCTTAATTGGCAGATGAGCCGGTTCAACGCTGTACGTTTTCGTGCCAATCGTCCGTTTCGCATATTGGATCGGAATCTTCCGCATCGCCTGCTGCACGAAAATCGTGCCGACAACGATCAGCAGTATAACAACGACAATTGCCAGCACACCAAGTACTTCCATAAATGTGTTGGCTGCACCGGAAAAGCGCTGCGCATAGATCTGGTTAATGGCTGTCGGAATCCGCGCAACAATGCCGGCAAAGATAAGAATTGAAATACCATTGCCCACACCATATGCCGTAATTTGATCGCCCAACCACACCAGAAATGCAGTACCGCTTGTCAGCATCAGTGCAATTACGAAAAATGTCCAGATACTCGGATTACTCACAAGCCCCTGAAATCTCGAGTTGAATGAATAGGAAAGGCCAATGGCTTCGATAAATCCGAGTATAATAGTTCCATACCGTGTCAGCTGATTTAACTTTCGCCTTCCCATTTCACCCTGTTTCGACCATTCAGTCAGTTTGGGCACAACATCCATTTGGAGAAGCTGTACGATGATGGAAGCGGTGATGTACGGCATAACACCCATTGACAAGATAGAGAAGTTCTGCAGTGCGCCGCCTCCAAAGGTATTAAACAAACCGAAAGCACTGTTATCACTGATATTAATCAACTGTGTATTAATATCCGGAACGGGAATGAACGTCCCGATCCGAAAAATAACAAGCATGGCCAATGTGAAGATAACTTTTTTTCGTATTTCGGCTTCTCGCCACATACTGGAAAGCACTTGAAACATCAGATCACCTCAATGTTTCCGCCTGCAGATTCAATAGCTTCTTTGGCAGAAGCAGAAAATTTAGTCGCTTTCACTGTTAATTTAGCTTCAAGTTTACCTTCACCCAATATTTTAACACCATCGTTCAGTTTTCTGATGACGCGTGTTTCAAGCAAAAGCTGTGGTGTGACTTCCGTACCACTTTCAAAACGATTCAGTTTTTCAATATTGACAATTGAATAGACCTTGCGCGTCGGGTTTTTAAATCCCTTCTTAGGCAGAGTCTGAAGCAGCGGTAGCTGCCCGCCTTCAAATCCCGGACGAATGTTGCCGCCCGAGCGGGCCTTCTGTCCTTTTTGTCCTCGACCAGATGTTTTGCCAAGCCCGGAACCATAGCCACGCCCTACTCTCTTTCTTGAAAAGCGGGAACCTTCAGCCGGTTTCAATTCATGGAGTTTCATCTTGGCACCTCCTTGTTCTCAGTATGTTGAAGATTAGTCATCCAGCTCACGAACCGCCAGCAAATGTGAAACCTTGTTGATCATGCCGCGAATCGAAGGATTGTCTTCCTGAATGACAGTCTGATATGTTTTTCTAAGTCCCAGTGTCCGTACCGTCACACGCTGTGATTCAGGACGGCCAACGACACTGTGTTTGAGGGTAATTTCCAATTTTTTTGCCATTTTGTTCCCTCCTTATCCGAGCAGTTCTTCTACAGATTTGCCGCGAAGTTTGGCAACGTGTTCTGCCTGCTTCAGGTTCTTCAGGCCATCAACGGTAGCGCGAACCACGTTGATCGGATTATTCGAGCCCAGTGACTTCGAAAGAATGTCTTTCAGTCCGGACAATTCGAGCACGGCGCGGACGGGTCCGCCGGCAATAATTCCAGTACCGGCTGATGCCGGTTTCAGTAGAACACTTCCAGCTCCTGAATGTCCGACAACCTGATGCGGAATCGTTGTTTCAACAGTCGGAACGTTAAACACATTTTTCTTGGCATCTTCAATTGCTTTTCTGATGGCTTCCGGTACTTCGTGGGCCTTTCCCTGTCCATAACCCACTCTGCCTTTTTTGTCACCGACAACAACCAATGCGGCAAAACGAAAGCGACGTCCGCCTTTTACAACCTTTGCAACACGGTTAATCGTTACAACGCGTTCTTCAAACTCTGATTTGTTACGATCTGATTTGTTACGATCATTATTAGCCATGGATTCCCCTCCTTATTTTTAGAATTTTAATCCGGCTTCCCGAGCGCCATCGGCAACAGCCTGAATGCGGCCGTGATAGAGATAGCCGCTTCTGTCGAAAACAACTGTATCAATATCCTTATCCAGCGCACGCTGTCCGATCATTTCTCCGACTTTTTTAGCGGCGGCCACATCGCTGCCCTTTCCCAGATCAAATTCCTTGTCAAGTGATGAAGAAGAGGCCAGCGTTACGCCCTTCGAATCATCAACCAACTGGGCATATATATTCTTGGATGAACGGAAAACAGTCAAACGCGGACGTTCGCTTGTTCCAACAACGCGGTGCCGAACATGCAGATGTCTTCTCTGACGAATTAAGTTCTTGTCCTTCTTAGTGATCATGCTTAAGTCGCTCCTTTCTTCCTGGCTTTCGATTACTTCTTGCCTGTCTTGCCTTCCTTGCGGCGTACATGTTCGCCTTCATAACGGATACCCTTGCCCTTGTATGGTTCAGGCGAGCGGACGGAGCGAATATTCGCTGCTACTTCGCCGACACGCTGCTTGTCAATGCCGCTCACCGTTATCTTGTTATTCTTGTCTACACTGAGTTCAATACCCGGCTCCGGCACAATTTCAACCGGATGAGAATAGCCGACATTCAATACCAGATTCTTACCCTGCTTATTCGCACGATAGCCGACACCGACTAATTCCAGGTTTTTGTTGAAACCTTTCGTTACCCCTTCAACCATGTTGCTGATCAGGCTGCTTGTTGTGCCATGCAATGCGCGGTGCTGATTTGAATCATCCGGCCTCGCAACTTTAATTTCACTGCTCTCCTGTTTAATGATCATATCCGGATGAAAAGTACGGGACATTTCACCTTTTGGCCCTTTGACCGTCACTTTCTGACCTTCAATTGTAACTGTCACGCCTTCAGGAATAGCTGTTGGTTTTAATCCAATACGGGACATGTGTACACCTCCAATCTTGTTTGCTGGTTACCAGACGTATGCCAGCACTTCTCCGCCAACATTCTGCTGACGTGCTTCTTTATCTGTAACAATTCCTTTTGACGTTGAAACAATGGCAATGCCGAGACCGCCGAGTACCTTAGGCACTTCATCAGCTTTCGCATAAACGCGAAGCCCTGGCTTGCTGATTCTTTTCAATCCTGAAATCACGCGCTCTTTGTTTCCGCCGAATTTCAGGAACAAACGAAGCACGCCCTGTTTGTCGTCTTCAATATATTCCACATCTTTGATGAAGCCTTCACGTTTCAGAATTTCTGCAATTTCCTTCTTTACTCTGGAACCAGGCAGCTCAATCTGTTCATGACGAACAATGTTCGCGTTACGAATGCGGGTCAGCATATCTGCAATAGGATCTGTCATGACCATGCAAATCGACCTCCTTCCCTATCACTTATAATTTTACCAGCTGGACTTTTTAACGCCGGGAATTTGTCCTTTATGAGCAAGTTCACGAAAACAAATTCTGCATAATTTGAATTTCCGGAGAACCGAGTGAGGACGTCCGCAGCGTTCGCAGCGTGTGTATTCCTGCACTTTGAATTTCTTAGGGCGATGTGCGGATACAAGCATTGATTTTTTTGCCAAAATTCATAGCCTCCTTATCGATGATTATTTAACAAATGGCATGCCAAGCAATGTAAGCAAAGCAGATGCTTCTTCATCGGTGTTCGCGGAGGTTACAATAACGATGTCCATTCCGCGTACCTTATCAACCTTGTCATAGTCGATTTCTGGAAAAATCAGCTGTTCGCGGATACCCAGTGTATAGTTGCCACGGCCATCGAATGCTTTCTTTGAAATTCCACGGAAGTCGCGGACACGGGGGAGCGCCACGGTAATCAGTTTATCAAGGAAGTCATACATCCGATCCTTCCTGAGCGTAACTTTTGTACCGATGGCAACTCCTTCACGCAGCTTGAAAGCGGCGATAGATTTTTTTGCACGCGTAATAACAGGTTTCTGCCCTGACAGTGCAGTCAAATCTTCAACGGCGCTGTCCAGTACTTTTGAATTATGAACAGCATCGCCAACGCCCATATTAATGACAACCTTCTGGATTGCCGGCACCTGCATAATAGATGTATATTTGAACTTTTCGATCAACGCCGGAACAACTTCTTTTTCATACTTTTCTTTAAAACGTCCCATGAGTTTACCTCCTTTCACAGACATGCGAATCAGTCAATCACTTCGCCTGATTTTTTTGAGATTCGTACTTTTTTTCCGTCCACTATTTTATGACCTACGCGCGTAGGTTCATTTGTCTTAGGATCAACCAGCATAACATTTGATACATGAATCGGCGCTTCATGTTCAAGGATTCCGCCCTGTGGAGCGGCCTGCGTCGGCTTCGAATGTTTCTTGACAATATTTACGCCTTCTACAAGCACACGTTCCTTTGCAGGATAAGCGGCAAGAATTGTTCCCTGCTTGCCCTTGTCTTTACCTGAAATAACCTGAACTTTATCGCCTTTTTTTACATGCAGCTTTGCCATGTTGCCTAGCACCTCCTTTTCCTAAACATCCGAGATCACAATACTTCCGGTGCAAGAGACACAATCTTCATAAACTGCCCTTCACGAAGTTCACGAGCAACTGGTCCGAAGATACGGGTCCCACGAGGGCTTTTGTCATCGCGGATCAGGACAACAGCATTTTCATCAAAGCGGATGTAAGATCCGTCCGACCTTCTGACACCATGCCGTGTCCGGACAACAACAGCTCTAACAACTTCACCCTTCTTAACAACGCCACCTGGTGTTGCTTGTTTCACCGTAGCAACAATGACATCGCCGATATTGGCTGTCTTTCGTCCAGATCCTCCGAGAACTTTGATGGTCAGGACTTCACGAGCACCGGAATTATCGGCTACCTTCAAACGGCTTTCCTGCTGGATCATTAAAATGCGACCTCCCTTCGATCCCCGGTTTCAAACCAGGAGATCAGATAATAACGGATTCCTCAACGATTTTCACAAGACGAAAACGTTTATCTTTAGAAAGCGGGCGTGTTTCCATAATTTCAACGATATCGCCGGCCTTCGCCTGATTATTTTCATCATGCGCTTTAAATTTCTTAGAGTACTTCACATGTTTTCCATAAAGACGATGGTTTTTGTAGGTCTCGACAAGAACAGTGATCGTCTTATCCATCTTGTCTGAAACAACGCGTCCAACCAGAACTTTACGAGCATTGCGAGTTTCTTCAGCCATTCAGATAACCTCCTTTTCAGCCGTTTTGAACATTCAGTTCACGTTCACGCAAAATCGTCTTCGCGCGAGCGATAGATTTCCGAACTTCACGAATGCGGGCAGGGTTTTCCAATTGTCCGGCTGCCAACTGAAAACGCAGGTTAAACAGTTCTTCTTTTAAAGACTTTACGTTCTGCTCAACCTCGGCAGTGGTTAAATTACGAATTTCATCAGCCTTCATTTGCGTCACCACCCACTTCTTCGCGTTTCACAATTTTTGTCTTGATTGGCAGTTTGTGGCTAGCCAATCTCAGTGCCTCATTAGCCACTTCCTCACTGATACCGCCGACTTCAAAGAGCACCCGGCCAGGTTTAACAACTGCAACCCATCCTTCTGGAGCACCTTTACCGGAACCCATGCGGACATCAAGAGGTTTCTTTGTATATGATTTCTGTGGGAAAATCTTAATCCAGACTTTTCCGCCACGTTTCATGAAACGTGTCATGGCAACACGCGCAGCTTCAATCTGGCGGCTCGTAATCCATGCGGATTCCAGAGCCTGCAATCCATATTCACCAAAGGTCACTGTTGCGCCTGCCTTTGTCTTTCCGCGCATTCTGCCGCGATGCTGTCTGCGATATTTTACACGTTTTGGCATTAACATAATTATCTGCCTCCTTCCTTATTGTTCGTTCCTTTCGTCGGAAGGACCTCTCCGCGATAAATCCATACTTTCACGCCAATTTTGCCATATGTTGTGTCTGCTTCCGCAGTTCCGTAGTCAATATCGGCACGCAATGTATGCAGTGGAACGGTTCCTTCGCTGTAATCTTCGGTCCGTGCCATGTCTGCGCCACCCAGACGGCCTGCACACTGAGTTTTAATACCCTTGGCGCCGGCTCTCATTGCTCTCTGCAGTGTCTGTTTCTGGGCACGTCTCCACGAAATACGGCTTTCAAGCTGGCGGGCAATATTTTCTGCGACAAGTTTCGCGTCAAGATCCGCCTGCTTGATTTCGAAGATGTTCACATGAACGCGTTTGCCTGTCAGTTGATTCAGTGCTTTTCTTAATTCTTCAACTTCAGTTCCGCCTTTTCCAATGACCATGCCTGGCTTTGCCGTTTTGATCGTAATGTTAATCCGGTTAGCGGCACGCTCCAATTCTATAGAAGAAACAGCAGCATCTTTCAGCCTGTTTTCAACGTACTTGCGAATTTTAATATCTTCATGAAGATATTCCGCATAATTCTTGTCTGCATACCATTTGGATTCCCAGTCACGGATAATTCCGATTCTGAAACCAATGGGATTAATTTTCTGACCCACGCATTATCCCTCCTTCTTTTCCGATACGATAATCGTAATGTGGCTCGTACGTTTGTTAATCTTGCTTGCACGGCCTTGTGCGCGGGGACGGAAACGTTTGAGTGTTGCTCCTTCGTCCACATACGCCTTTTCGACATACAAATTATCAGTATCCATATCATAATTGTGTTCTGCATTCGCAACTGCAGATTTTAGTACTTTTTCAATAATCGGAGATGCGGCCCTTTGCGTATTCTTTAGAACAGCCAGTGCATAGCCGACCTCTTTGCCCCTGATAAGATCAATCACAAGACGTGCCTTACGAGGAGCAATACGAATTTGTCTGCCAACAGCTTTTGCTTGCATCATCGTTCCTCCTTTCGTTAGCGAGCGCTTGTTTTCTTATCAGAAGATGCATGTCCGCGGTACGTTCTGGTCGGAGCAAATTCTCCAAGTTTATGTCCTACCATGTCTTCTGTAACATAAACCGGCACATGTTTGCGTCCGTCATACACAGCAATGGTATGTCCAATAAAGTCAGGGAAAATTGTCGACCGACGTGACCAAGTCTTAACGACTCTCTTTTCATCCTTTTCGTTCAGCGCAGTAACCTTTGTCATAAGGTGATCATCAACAAAAGGTCCTTTTTTCAGGCTTCGGCTCATGGATAGGCCTCCTTCCAAAATAAAATATCTTTCCGCAATTATTTCTTGCGATGTCTGATAATAAACTGTTCCGACTGATTCTTCTTTTTACGTGTTTTGTAACCCATTGTCGGCTTGCCCCAAGGTGACATTGGTGACTTACGGCCTACAGGGGCTTTACCTTCACCACCACCGTGCGGATGGTCATTCGGGTTCATAACGGAACCGCGGACTGTCGGGCGAATACCTTTCCAACGGGAGCGTCCTGCTTTTCCGACTGACACAAGGCCGTGTTCCAAGTTTCCGACCTGTCCGATTGACGCCCGGCAAGTTTCAAGAATCATTCTGACTTCACCGGATACAAGGCGAACAAGAACATACTTGCCTTCCTTGCCGAGGATCTGTGCTGAAGCGCCTGCGGAACGGACGAGCTGTCCACCTTTTCCCGGTTTCAGCTCAATATTATGGACGGTTGTACCAACTGGAATGTTTTTGAGCGGAAGGGCGTTTCCGGTTTTGATATCTGCGTCAGCCCCTGATACGATCTGCATACCGACTTTGAGGCCTTGTGGAGCGAGAATATAGCGTTTCTCTCCATCTACATAATGAACCAGCGCAATGTTAGCTGTACGATTCGGATCGTATTCAATTGTAGCAATCCGGCCTGGTACGCCGTCCTTATTGCGCTTGAAATCAATAACGCGATATTGGCGTTTGTGACCGCCGCCCTGGTGACGAACAGTCAGCTTGCCCTGATTGTTGCGGCCAGCTCTGTTTGGCAGTGCCTGTAGCAATGTCTTCTCTGGCCGGTTTGTTGTTATTTCAGCGAAATCCAATGAACTCATATTTCTGCGTCCGTTGGATGTCGGTTTATACTTTTTAAGTGGCACGATCAATAACCTCCTTCTTTAGTAATCCTTATTTCCCTGAGAAGAAATCAAGTTCCTTGCTCTCTGGTGTCAAAGTGACAATTGCTTTCTTGCGTTTCGAAGTATACCCCGAGTAACGGCCATAACGTTTCGGCTTACCCTTAACATTAATGGTGTTGACCTTAACGACTTTTACATCAAAGATAGCTTCAACTGCCCGTTTGATTTCAGATTTGTTCGCATGAACCTCGACATCAAATGTATACTTTTTATCGGCCATCTGATCAGTTGTCCGTTCAGTCAGTACGGGGCGCTTTATAATATCGCGTGGATCTTTCATTATCCAAGCACCTCCCCAAGCTTTTCGGCGGCTTCCTTGGTGACGATCAGTTTGTTGTATGCAACAACATCCAGGACATTGACCTGCGTTGCCGTAAGTACTTTCACGCCCGGAATATTGCGTGAGGAAAGAACGACTGTGTCATCAAAATCATTTGTAACAACTAAAGCCTTTTCTGTAACTGACAAGTTTTTCAGTACAGAAACAAACTCCTTTGTTTTCGGCGCGTCAAATTTAAGACTGTCAAGAACAATCAGGTCGCTCTCGCCGACCTTCCCTGACAGTGCTGACCTGATCGCCAGCTTCCGAACTTTCTTAGGAAGCTTGTAAGCATAACTGCGTGGTGTCGGTCCGAATACCGTGCCGCCACCTACCCATTGAGGCGAGCGAATAGAACCTTGCCGTGCGCGGCCGGTTCCTTTCTGTTTCCACGGTTTGCGGCCGCCTCCTCTTACTGCAGAACGGTTTTTTACTGCGTGTGTTCCCTGACGTTGAGATGCCTGCTGCATCACGATTGCCTGGTAAAGAACATGTTCATTGGGTTTAATGCCAAAGACTGAGTCTGAAAGTTCAACGTCTCCGACCTGAGCCCCTTTTTGATCAAAAACTGTTAATTTTGGCATGGAAGTATCCTCCCTTCTTATTTATCTTCTACTGCTTTACGAGCAGATTTGATTGTAATATAGCTTTTCTTTGCGCCTGGTACATTGCCTCTGATCAGGATCAGTTTGCGTTCCGCATCTACTTTTGCAATGACGAGGTTCTGAACAGTAACGATCTCTCCGCCCATGCGGCCGGCAAGTTTTTTTCCTTTGAATACGTGAGCTGGATCAATAACACCCATTGAACCCGGACGGCGATGATAGCGTGAGCCATGAGCCATTGGGCCGCGGGACTGGTTGTTGCGCTTAATCGGGCCCTGATATCCCTTGCCCTTTGATGTACCCGTTACATCAACAATATCTCCTGCTTTAAATATTTCTGCAGTTACTTCCTGGCCGAGTTCATAATCGGCAAGATTTACATTACGGATTTCTTTAATGAAGCGCTTAGGTTCAGCCTTTGCTTTGTCTGCATGACCCTGAGCCGCTTTAGTAATACGTGACGCCTTTGCTTTGTCGAAACCGATTTGTACAGCTTCGTAGCCGTCTGTTTCAACATCCTTCTTCTGAAGAACAACATTGTCAGACACGTCAACGACTGTAACCGGGACTGCATCTCCGTTTTCAGCGAAAATCTGGGTCATTCCGACCTTTTTGCCTAAGATTCCTTTAGTCATCCGTTACACCTCCTATAACAATGAATTAATTTATAACTTGATTTCGATGTCCACACCCGACGGAAGATCAAGTCTCATCAGAGAATCAACTGTCTGCGGTGTTGGCTCAACTATGTCGACCAGACGTTTGTGTGTACGCATTTCGAACTGTTCACGTGAATCTTTGTATTTGTGTACCGCGCGAAGAATAGTGTAGATCGACTTTTCAGTCGGCAACGGGATTGGTCCGGACACCTTTGCCCCGGAACGTTTTGCCGTTTCCACGATTTTCTCAGCGGACTGATCCAAAATACGATGATCATATGCTTTCAGACGAATGCGAATCTTTTGTTTTGCCATCTTACATTCCCTCCTTTTTTCGTCCATTTTTCAAAAACAGACTTGCTCCGCGAAAATTTCCGTCTATCCCGCCTTGGCAAAGGAGCCGGGTGTATCCGCAACCTTTCGCATCATCGCCGCAAACCAACCCCACTATTATACATGACTAGACTATTGAAAGCAAGGTGAAAGGCCGTTTTTTCAGTGACTTATACATTATAAAGAGTTTTATCTCAAAGATCAACTACACTATTGATTTATTCGCAACTAAAACCTATCACTTAAAAAGGCAATAAAAAAGCGCCTCGGTGAGAGGCGCTTTTTTATTGCTCAGTTGCTTTTAAATCATTCGACGATTTCGGAAACAGATCCGGCACCGACAGTACGGCCACCTTCACGGATCGTGAACTTTGTTCCTTTTTCAATGGCGATTGGTGCAATCAATTCAACATCCATAGTGATGTTGTCGCCTGGCATTACCATTTCAGTTCCTTCCGGAAGCGTGATTGTTCCGGTTACATCGGTTGTCCTGAAATAAAATTGCGGACGGTAGTTTGTGAAGAACGGAGTATGGCGGCCGCCTTCTTCTTTCTTTAGGACATAAACCTGAGCCTTAAATTTTTTATAAGCTGTAACAGTGCCTGGTTTAATCAGAACCTGGCCACGTTCAACACCTTCACGTTCAACCCCGCGAAGCAGTGCGCCAATGTTGTCGCCGGCTTCCGCAAAATCAAGTGTTTTACGGAACATTTCAACGCCGGTAACTACAGTCTTCTTAGGTGCATCTGTCAGACCAAGAATTTCAACTTCATCACCGATTTTAACCGTTCCACGTTCTACACGGCCAGTAGCAACGGTGCCACGTCCTGAGATGGAGAATACATCTTCAACAGGCATCATGAATGGCTTGTCATTGTCGCGGACAGGAGTTGGAATGTAGCTGTCCACTTCATCCATCAGTTCAAGGATATGCTTTTCTTCTTCAGGATCGCCCTGCAATGCTTTCAAAGCCGAACCTTTGATAACCGGAACATCGTCACCCGGATAATCGTATTCGCTCAAAAGATCGCGAACTTCCATTTCAACCAGTTCAAGAAGTTCAGGATCGTCAACCTGATCTGTTTTGTTCAGGAAAACGATAATCGCAGGGACACCAACCTGGTGAGCCAGCAGAATATGTTCACGAGTTTGCGGCATTGGGCCGTCAACCGCGGAAACAACCAGAATAGCTCCGTCCATCTGTGCAGCGCCGGTGATCATGTTCTTAACATAGTCGGCGTGCCCTGGGCAGTCAACATGTGCATAGTGACGCTTGTCTGTTTCATATTCAACATGAGCCGTGGAGATCGTGATTCCGCGTTCTCTTTCTTCCGGTGCACCGTCAATGGAGTCATAAGCACGTGCCTGAGCCATGCCCTTTTTGGCAAGTACAGTAGTGATTGCCGCAGTCAGCGTAGTCTTGCCGTGATCGACGTGACCAATTGTACCAATGTTAACATGCGGTTTTGTGCGTTCATAATGTTCTTTAGCCATGGATTTTATTATCCTCCTTTAATTCAATGCGAAGTTTTAATTTATATGCAGTAAGGAAACTGGCAGAAGTACATGCCATCTTCCTTAGCTTACAATAAAAAACAAAGTGTGACAATCGGGCGATTCGGTAAATAGAAATTATTCACCGGTTGCCTTTTTAATAATTTCTTCGCTGACACTCTTTGGCACTTGTTCATAGTGATCAAACTGCATCGTGAACGTCCCGCGGCCCTGAGTAGATGAGCGAAGCGAGGTCGCATAACCAAACATTTCTGCCAGAGGGACATGTGCATCGACAGCCTGTGCGCCTGCGCGTGCTTCCATACCGTCAACACGTCCGCGACGGCTGGTAATATCGCCCATGATATCGCCTAGATATTCATCCGGCATATTGATTTCAACCTTCATAATCGGTTCAAGGATAACCGGAGCGCAGGCACCTTTCGCAGCCTTGAGGGCCATCGAAGCTGCAATCTTGAAAGCCATTTCACTGGAGTCGACATCATGATAAGAACCGTCGACCAGACTAGCCTTGACATCAATGATTGGATAACCTGCCAGCAGACCGTTCTGCAGGGAGTCCTTCAAACCGGCCTCGACAGCCGGAATGTATTCACGAGGAACGACACCGCCGACAATCTTGTTTTCAAAAACAAATCCACTGCCTTCATCAAGTGGCTCGAACTCAATCCAGACATGCCCATACTGGCCATGGCCACCAGACTGGCGGATGAATTTGCCTTCCGCTCTGCCCGCTTTGGTCAAGGTTTCACGGTAGGCAACCTGCGGCGCACCGACATTGGCCTCGACTTTGAATTCGCGACGCATACGGTCAACGATAATGTCAAGGTGAAGTTCACCCATGCCGCCAATGATGGTCTGGCCGGTTTCTTCATCCGTGTGCGTTTTAAAAGTTGGATCTTCTTCAGCCAGTTTAGCCAGTGCGATGTCCATTTTATCTTGATCAGCTTTTGATTTCGGCTCGATCGCAACGTGGATTACCGGATCCGGAAAATCCATTGATTCGAGGACAATCAAATTGTTCTCATCACATAACGTATCTCCGGTTGTCGTATTCTTCAAACCAACAGCCGCCGCAATATCACCAGAGTAAACCTTTTTGATTTCACTCCTATGATTGGCATGCATCAGCAAAATACGGCCGAGGCGTTCACGGGAATCTTTTGTCGAGTTTTGGACATATGAACCGGCTTCAACCGTTCCAGAATAGACACGGAAGAAAGTCAGCTTGCCGACAAACGGATCCGTCATTACTTTGAAAGCCAGTGCAGCAAATGGTTCATTATCATCTGCAACACGCTCAACTTCTTCACCGCTATCAGGAAGTGTTCCCTTGATTGGCGGTACGTCAATCGGTGAAGGCAGATAATCAATCACTGCATCCAGTACATGCTGAACACCCTTGTTTTTAAATGCTGTACCGCACAGTACTGGATAAAATTTAACCGCGCAAGTCGCTTTGCGGATGGCTGTTTTAAGTTCTTCGACGGAAATCTCATCGCCATTAAGATATTTTTCCATGATATCATCATCGACGTCAGCAACGGCTTCAACCAGTTTATCATGGTATTCTTCGGCTTGTTCCTTATATTCATCCGGGATCTCTTCAGCCTCAACAATAGAGCCCAGATCATCTTCATAGATGTAAGCCTGCATGTTAACCAAGTCAATCTCGCCCTTGTAATCGTCTTCAGCACCCATTGGCAGCTGAATCGGGTGGGCATTAGCTTGAAGGCGTTCATGCAGCGTCTTGCATGAATAAAGGAAATTAGCGCCAATCTTATCCATTTTGTTTACAAATACTATTCTTGGCACGCCATACGTTGTTGCCTGGCGCCAAACGGTTTCCGTCTGAGGCTCAACACCGGACTGGGCATCAAGAACCGCTACAGCACCGTCAAGGACACGAAGTGAACGTTCAACTTCAACAGTGAAATCGACGTGCCCCGGAGTGTCAATGATATTAACTCGATAGCCCTTCCATTGAGCCGTTGTCGCAGCGGATGTAATCGTAATGCCACGTTCCTTTTCCTGATCCATCCAGTCCATTTGCGAAGCCCCTTCATGGGTTTCACCAATTTTGTGAATACGTCCAGAATAGAAGAGAATACGCTCCGTTGTCGTTGTCTTACCGGCATCAATGTGGGCCATAATGCCAATGTTGCGCGTTTTCTCCAAAGAGAAATCCCTCGCCATGGTTTTCACTCCTTCCTCAGTGTGAATTGCAATTACCAGCGATAATGAGCAAAAGCCTTGTTAGCCTCGGCCATTTTGTGCATATCTTCGCGTTTCTTTACAGATGCTCCAGTATTGTTGGAAGCATCGATAATTTCGCTTGCCAGTCTCTCAACCATCGTTTTTTCGCCGCGAAGTCTTGAATAATTGACAAGGTAGCGCAGCCCTAAAGTCGTCCGGCGTTCCGGACGCACTTCAACCGGCACCTGGTAGTTTGAGCCACCTACACGACGTGCTTTTACTTCGAGAACCGGCATAACATTTTTCAACGCCTGTTCAAATACTTCCATTGGTTCCTGATTGGTGCGTTCCTTGATTAAATCAAATGCCTGATAAAGAATGGTCTGAGATTTGCCTCTTTTGCCGTCCTTCATCATACGGTTAATCAAGCGTGTGACCAGCTTCGAGTTATAAAGCGGATCAGGTAGAACGTCTCTTTTTTCAACAGGTCCTTTTCTTGGCATGATAACTCCTCCTTCCCAATTCGTTTATTTGCTTATTCCTTAGGCTTCTTAGCGCCGTATTTTGAACGACCCTGTTTACGATCAACAACACTGGCTGTATCAAGAGCACCGCGAATAATATGATAGCGCACACCAGGAAGGTCCTTTACACGTCCTCCACGAATCAAGACGACACTATGCTCCTGCAGATTGTGCCCGATTCCCGGGATGTAAGCATTCACTTCAATGTTGTTCGACAGCCGGACACGAGCATATTTACGAAGCGCCGAGTTAGGCTTCTTAGGTGTCAGTGTGCCGACACGTGTGCACACACCGCGTTTCTGTGGTGCGAAATCATCAGTCAGTGCTTTCTTAAAGCTGTTGTATCCCCTGTTGAGAGCAGGTGCTGTGGACTTTTTGATTTTCGACTTACGCCCTTGACGAATTAATTGATTGATTGTTGGCATTATCCTGTTCCTCCTTTCAAAATTCTAAACCCACTGATCCAGGCGGTTCCTTTTTCGCGCAAAAAAGTGTTTTTGCAAAAGCAAAATCTTTTGCAAAAACATTATCTTTTTATTGCAACTGCCGACGCCCCAACTTCAATGCCGCATGCTTGACCAAGCTTCTTCATTGAGTCAACAGGGTAAACCGGCACGTCTAATTCTTCCGCAAGTGTCAGTACCTTATTGGTTACGCGAACATCAGCATCTTCGGCAATGATAACCTCTTTAACACGATTTTCCCTCAATGCTTTCAACGCCTGTTTTGTACCAATAATGATTCCGTTCTTTGCTTGTGTCACTTTTTCATAAGACATCAGGCCAAATCCTCCAAAGCAACAAATGTTCAAGAACACTCAGATATAATAGCACCTGGCGTTCTCCATTGTCAACACCCAATCAGCTTTCCTGATTGATGAGTTCGTCAGCAGGCTTTTCCTCTTCAGCCTTCTTTTCTTCGTCTTCGACAGTCTGAACCTGAACACTGCGATATTTCGGCATGCCGGTTCCAGCTGGGATCAGTTTGCCGATCGTCACATTTTCCTTAAGGCCGATCAATTCATCGACCTTACCCTTGATCGCAGCATCAGTCAATACCCTCGTCGTTTCCTGGAAAGAAGCGGCGGACAGGAAGGATTCCGTTTCAAGAGCAGCCTTCGTAATGCCAAGCAATACGGGATGCCCGGTTGCCGGCACTTTCCTATGAAGCAGGACATCGCGGTTGTCATCCTTAAAACGGTGAACGTCAACCAGAGCACCCGGCAGTACAGAAGTATCACCGCTGTCAATCACACGGATTTTCCGCATCATTTGGCGCACCATGACTTCGACGTGCTTGTCACCAATTTCAACGCCTTGCATCCGGTAAACTTTCTGCACTTCACGAAGCAGATAATTTTGAACGCCTCTCAGACCGACGATGTGAAGCAGTTCTTTTGGATCAATAGAACCTTCATTTAGAGATTCGCCTGCTTTAACTTCACTGCCTTCGCCAACCTTCATACGCGCACTCAGCGGAATCGTATAACTGCGGGTTTCCAGTTCTCCTTTAACAGTGACTTCCCGTTTATCCTTCAGTTCACTGACAGAGGTAACGACACCATTGATTTCCGAAATGGTCGCCTGTCCTTTAGGATTCCGTGCCTCAAACAATTCCTGTATACGCGGAAGACCTTGCGTAATATCGTCCCCGGCAACACCGCCTGTGTGGAACGTACGCATCGTCAGCTGCGTCCCTGGTTCGCCGATTGACTGGGCAGCTATGATGCCGACAGCCTCGCCGACCTCCACTTCAGATCCTGTTGCCAGGTTGCGTCCATAGCATTTTTTGCAAACGCCATGCCTGGTTTCACAGGTGAATACCGAACGAATTTCTACTTCTTCGATTCCGGCATTGACGATTTTAGTGGCTATATCTTCATTGATCAGCTCATCTTTTTTAACAAGCAGTTCATCCGTATCGGGATGATAAAGCGTTTGATTCGACGTACGACCAACAAGACGGTCATACAGGCTTTCGATTTCTTCAGTGCCCTCATGAATTGCATGGACGACGAGCCCACGGTCAGTACCGCAGTCATCTTCTCTTACAATAACATCCTGAGCAACATCGACAAGACGGCGGGTCAGATAACCAGAGTTGGCTGTCTTCAGCGCGGTATCAGCGAGTCCTTTGCGGGCACCGTGAGTGGAAATGAAATACTCCAACACAGTCAGACCTTCACGGAAACTCGAGATAATTGGAAGCTCAATGATTCGACCTGAAGGATCGGCCATCAAGCCACGCATACCAGCCAATTGGGTGAAGTTCGACGCATTCCCTCGCGCGCCGGAATCGCTCATCATGAAGATTGGGTTGGTTTTTGCCAGTGAATCCATCAGTTTTGACTGAATCGTGTCTTTTGCATCGCTCCAGATGCCAACAACCCGCTCGTAGCGCTCATCTTCTGTTATCAAGCCGCGACGGAATTGTTTCATGACCTTTTGAACATTTTCTTCGGCTTTATCGAGAATTTCTTTTTTCTCAGGAAGCACGATAACGTCGGAAACACCCACCGTGATTCCTGCTTTCGTTGAATACTGGAACCCCAATGCCTTCAGACGGTCGAGAAATTTAGAAGTTTCCGTGACTTTATACCGTTTAAATACTTCAGCAATAATGTGCCCAAGATATCCTTTTTTGAAAGGAGAAATTTCATCGCGGGATGCAATTTCCTTCTGGATATCAGCACCCATTGGCACAAAATATTTATCAGGCGTCGCCACCTGAAGATTATGATCCGTCGGTTCATTGATATATGGAAACGACGGCGGCAAAATACGGTTGAAAATCAGCTTACCGACAGTCGTCAGTAAATATTCCTTATTTTGATCTTCAGTAAATGTCGGATTATGCGTCGATACAGCCGGAATGGCAATCCGCGTATGGAAGTGGACATAGCCGTTGTGATAGGCCAGCATGACTTCATTTGGATCTTTAAAGACCTTGCCTTCGCCGATGGCACCCTTTCTTTCGAGTGTCAAGTAATAATTGCCCAGCACCATGTCCTGCGAAGGAGTAACAATTGGCTTGCCATCTTTCGGGTTTAGAATGTTCTGAGCACCCAGCATCAACAGCCTGGCTTCCGCCTGCGCCTCAGTCGACAGCGGTACGTGAACAGCCATTTGGTCACCGTCGAAGTCTGCATTATAGGCGGTGCAGACAAGCGGATGCAGACGGATTGCACGCCCCTCGACAATTGTAGGTTCAAAGGCCTGAATGCCAAGCCGGTGCAGTGTCGGTGCCCGGTTCAGAAGGACAGGGTGTTCCCTAATCACATCTTCAAGGACTCCCCAAACTTCCGGGTTTACCTTCTCCACCTTGCGCTTTGCACTTTTAATATTGTTAGCAATACCACGGCTGACTAATTCTTTCATGACAAAAGGTTTAAACAGTTCAAGTGCCATTTCTTTTGGCAGACCGCATTGATACATCTGCAGGCTCGGACCGACGGCAATAACGGAACGGCCGGAATAATCGACACGCTTACCAAGCAGGTTCTGGCGAAAACGTCCTTGTTTTCCTTTCAGCATATGCGAAAGAGATTTCAGCGGGCGATTTCCAGGGCCTGTTACCGGTCGACCGCGGCGGCCATTGTCAATTAATGAATCCACAGCTTCTTGGAGCATGCGCTTTTCGTTCTGGACAATAATGCTTGGAGCGCCAAGTTCGAGAAGCCTTTTCAGCCGATTGTTACGGTTAATCACACGGCGGTACAGGTCATTCAGATCGGACGTCGCAAAACGTCCGCCGTCCAGCTGCACCATCGGACGCAATTCAGGCGGAATAACAGGCAGAACATCAAGAATCATCCAAGAAGGCTCATTCCCAGATTCACGGAAGGCCTCAATCACTTCAAGCCGTTTCACGGCACGTGTACGGCGCTGCCCCTGAACACTCTTCAATTCTTCCTGCAGTGTCTCAGATTCCTTGTCCAGATCAACATCCTGAAGCAATTTTTTTATTGCTTCTGCACCCATGCCGGCTTTAAATGCTGTACCGTACTTTTCACGATAGCTCCGGTATTCTTTTTCCGAAAGCAACTGCTTTTTCTCAAGCGGTGTGTCTCCTGGCTCCGTCACAACATACGATGCGAAGTAGATGACTTCTTCAAGGGCCCGGGGAGACATGTCAAGCAGGAGGCCCATGCGGCTCGGTATTCCCTTAAAGTACCATATATGAGAGACTGGGGCAGCAAGTTCAATGTGTCCCATTCTCTCTCTTCTGACTTTTGCGCGAGTTACCTCAACGCCGCACCGATCGCAGACAACACCCTTATATCTCACACGTTTGTACTTTCCGCAATGACATTCCCAGTCTTTTGTCGGTCCGAAGATCCGTTCGCAGAACAAACCGTCCTTTTCAGGTTTCAGTGTCCTGTAGTTGATGGTTTCAGGTTTCTTGACTTCACCATGTGACCATGAACGGATTTTATCCGGTGATGCTAAACCAATCTTCATAAATTCAAATTTATTAACATCCAGCAAGGGGGCAACCTCCCTTATATTTTCAGTCTTTTTGGCACTTGTGCCACCGAGTTGTTTCACCGAGCTGTTTTTGCTAGAAGAGGTTGATTCTGAATATCTTAAACTTGTACGTTCAGGCTGTCATCAAGCGTTTCTTCTTCATCTTCGAGTTCTTTGATAACGATTTCCGATTTGTCCTCGGCCAGAACTTTAACATCCATGCCAAGGCTTTGCAGTTCCTTGATCAATACTTTGAAGGCTTCTGGAACACCGGGATCCGGCACGTTCTCACCCTTGACAATAGCCTCGTAGGTCTTTACACGTCCGACGACATCGTCTGACTTCACTGTCAGGATTTCCTGAAGTGTGTGGGCAGCGCCGTACGCTTCAAGTGCCCAGACCTCCATTTCACCGAAACGCTGGCCGCCGAACTGTGCCTTGCCTCCGAGCGGCTGTTGCGTAACAAGTGAATAGGGGCCTGTAGAACGCGCATGCAGCTTATCGTCGACCATGTGCGCCAGCTTGATCATGTACATGACGCCGACAGAAACGCGGTTGTCGAAAGGTTCCCCGGTGCGTCCGTCGTACAATACCGTTTTTCCGTCTCTCGATAGTCCGGCTTCTTCCAGCGTGCTCCAGACATCCTCTTCACGTGCACCGTCAAATACAGGTGTGGCTACATGGATGCCAAGCTCGCGTGCCGCCATCCCCAAATGGAGTTCCAACACCTGACCGATATTCATTCGAGAAGGAACGCCCAGCGGATTCAGCATAATGTCAAGCGGACGTCCGTTTGGTAGGAATGGCATATCCTCTTCCGGAAGGATTTTGGAAATGACACCCTTGTTGCCGTGGCGTCCTGCCATTTTGTCGCCTTCGTGAATTTTTCTTTTTTGAACAATATAGACGCGCACAAGCTCATTGACACCTGGCGGCAGCTCGTCTCCGGCTTCACGGGTGAAAATTTTAACATCGTGGACAATTCCTCCGCCGCCATGTGGCACCTTCAGAGAAGTATCGCGGACTTCGCGTGCTTTTTCTCCAAAAATTGCATGGAGCAACCGTTCCTCGGCCGTCAGTTCAGTAACGCCCTTTGGTGTTACCTTGCCGACAAGGATATCTCCATCGCGGACTTCCGCGCCAATGCGGATAATGCCGCGATCATCCAGATTTTTAAGAGCGTCATCACCAACATTTGGAATATCGCGAGTGATATCTTCCGGTCCCAGTTTCGTATCGCGCGCATCTGATTCGTACTCTTCGATATGGATGGAAGTATAAACATCGTCTTTGACCAGTTTCTCGCTCATGATAACGGCGTCTTCGTAATTATAGCCGTTCCATGTCATGAAACCGACAAGCACGTTGCGGCCAAGCGCGAGTTCACCCTTGTCCATCGACGGGCCATCAGCAATGATTTCGCCCTTGTCTATGATCATATCTTTTTCAACAATTGGTTTCTGGTTATAGCACATACCCTGATTTGAGCGTTCAAACTTGGACAACTTATAAGAAACAATGTCTCCCTCGGTCTCCTTGCCGTCTACCGTTTCCAATGTTCTTATTTTTATGCTGTCTGCTGATACGTACTCAACACGGCCGCGATGCTTTGAGCGGATCGCAGCACCTGAATCACGGGCGGAAACATACTCCATGCCTGTACCGACGATCGGTGCTTCCGGGTTGAGCAGCGGAACTGCCTGCCGCTGCATATTTGCTCCCATTAGCGCCCGGTTTGAGTCATCGTTTGCCAGGAATGGTATGCATGCAGATGCCACCGAAACAACCTGCTTTGGTGAAACGTCCATATAGTCTACACGGTCGCGGTGGACGACCAGGTTCTCACTGCGGAAACGTGCGAGAATGTGGTCATCCTTGAAAGATCCATCATCATTCAATTCCGCATTAGCCTGGGCCACCACATAATTATCTTCTTCATCTGCTGTCAGATAATCGATGTGTTCGGTAACCTTTCCAGTATCCGGATCAACTCGGCGATAAGGTGTCTCAATGAATCCATATTTATTGACACGTGCATAGCTTGACAGCGAGTTGATCAGTCCGATATTCGGCCCTTCAGGCGTTTCAATCGGGCACATACGTCCATAGTGTGAATAGTGAACGTCACGGACTTCCATTCCGGCACGTTCTCTTGTCAAACCACCAGGTCCAAGTGCGGAAAGTCTGCGCTTATGGGTCAGTTCAGCCAGTGGATTCGTCTGATCCATAAATTGCGAGAGCTGCGAGCTGCCAAAGAATTCCTTAATTGAAGCAATGACTGGTCTGATATTGATCAATGCCTGAGGTGTAATGCTGTTTGTGTCCTGTATGGACATTCTTTCGCGAATCACACGCTCCATACGTGAGAGCCCGATACGGAACTGATTCTGCAACAGCTCTCCTACAGATCTCAGGCGGCGGTTGCCAAGGTGGTCAATGTCATCAGTGTCACCGATGCCGTGCATCAGATTAAAGAAATAGTTCATTGAAGACAGAATATCTGCCGGAGTAATGTGTTTGATAGACTTATCGATGCCACAGTTGCCCATGACTTTGATGACCTTGCCCCTATCCTCATCAAGCGGCGAATACACGCTGATTGACTGAACCCTGACGGTCTGACCGGCAATCACACCTTCACGTGGGGTATATTCAACATAACCGATTTTCTTTTCGATGATCGGCAACAGCCGATCAAGTGTCCGGCGGTCAAGCAATGTACCCTCGTTGGCAACAATCTCACCGGTCTCCGGATCGATCAGCTTTTCAGCAAGGCGCTGATTGAAAAGGCGGTTTTTAATGTTCAGTTTCTTGTTCATTTTATAACGGCCAACGTTTGCCAGGTCATAGCGCTTCGGGTCAAAAAAGCGTGCTTCAAGCAAGCTCTTAGCATTTTCAACGGTCGGCGGTTCACCTGGGCGCAGGCGTTCGTATATTTCGACAAGTGCTTTATCCGTACTGTCTGTGTTGTCTTTCTCCATAGTGTTTCTGAGATACTCATCATCGCCCAAAAGGTCGGTAATTTCCTGATCCGTGCTGAAACCCAGAGAACGCAAAAGAACCGTAACTGGCACTTTCCTCGTACGGTCAATCCTCACGTAAGCAACATCTTTGGCATCGGTTTCATATTCTAGCCATGCGCCCCTGTTCGGGATGACGGTCGCGCCATACCCTTTTTTGGCGTTCTTATCGACTTTTTCGTTAAAATAAACACCGGGCGAACGGACCAGCTGTGAGACAATGACACGTTCCGCACCATTAATAATAAACGTCCCTGCCTCTGTCATGAGAGGGAAATCGCCCATAAATACTTCCTGCTCTTTGACTTCCCCAGTCTCTTTGTTGATCAACCGGACTTTAACACGCAATGGTGCAGCATAAGTCACATCACGCGATTTTGATTCGTCAACTGAGTATTTTGGTTCGCCCAAACTATAGTCGACAAACTCCAGGATCAGGTTTCCCGTGAAATCTTCCACCGGGGAAATGTCCTGAAACATCTCCCGAATGCCCTCATCCAGAAACCATTGATAAGAAGCAGTCTGAATTTCAATTAGATTAGGGAGTTCCAGTACTTCTTTAATCCGAGCGTAGCTCCTGCGTTGGCGGTGGCGTCCGTATTGTACAAGTTGACCTGTCAACTATTTCACCCCTCAAATCAAGCATATTGAAAAAACCGGCAAACCGAACAACTGAGCTTACCGCGATCCAAAAATTATTTGATTAGTTTTCCCAAAAATAGGATAACCTATACTTACAAATATATCAATGTTAGCATTAAAACATAATATCATAGTGAATTTTCAATGTCAACCTTTTCTTGCACAAAAAACATGATACCCTTTTTTGCGCGCCGCAACATCCACCCGACCGAACACATCCTGAAGCAAGGTCAAAGCAGAAGGGCCCCCCTGTTTTTTCTGGATAACCGCCCAAAGTTCGCCTCCAGGTTCAAGATGTTGGTAGGATTCAGTTAGAATCTGTCTGACAATTTTCTTGCCTGCGCGAATCGGGGGATTGGTTACAATGGCAGCGTATGTCTCTTCAATCGTTTCATACAGATCGCTTTGGGACACCAAGACGTCTACTCCATTGGTCTTAGCATTTTCTTTTGCCAACGCAACGGCTCTCTCATTGATATCCACCATCATGACCTGTCGCGTTGGAAACGACCGACCCAGTGAAATACCGATCGGGCCATAGCCGCAGCCCATGTCCAAAATTTTTCCCGGAATTTCAGGCTCGCGGAAACTCTCTATCAGGAGTCTGGAACCGAAATCAATTCCTTTCTTTGAAAATACTCCTGAATCTGTTACAAAAGAAAGGGCATTTCCTCTTAATTCCGCCGTCGTTATCTGGCGGTGACTTGCCGCATGGGGATGTTCTGAATAATAATGTTCACTCATTAGCATCATCACCTTAAAAAGAGGAATAGTAAAATCGGCAATGCCTGTCAAATAAAAAAGCCCGCGCAAGCGCGGGCTTGAATAAGAACTTATTTCAGTTCTACTTTTGCGCCAACTTCTTCGAGTTTGCCTTTGATTTCTTCGGCTTCTTCCTTAGCAGCGCCTTCCTTGACAGCCTTAGGTGCACCGTCAACTAATGCCTTTGCATCTTTCAGTCCAAGACCCGTGATTTCACGAACGACCTTGATAACCTTGATCTTCTGATCGCCGGCTTCCGCAAGAACAACATCAAACTCAGTCTTTTCTTCTTCTGCAACAGCGCCTGCGCCTGCCGGAGCCGCAACCTGAGCCGCCGCCGTTACGCCAAATTCATCTTCAATTGCTTTAACGAGATCGTTCAGTTCCAGAACAGACATCTCTTTAATTGCACCAATGATATCTTCTTTAGTCATTGAAAATAATCCTCCTTAAATTTCCTTTTTTATTGAATTCGCCTTTCAATGTCATCTTTCAAGCAGCTAGGATCAAGCTTCCTGCTGTCCCTTTTGTTCTGCTACGGCCTTGACACCAATCGCAAAGTTGCGGATCGGAGCCTGCAGTACATTGGCCAGCATTGACAGCAGAGTCTCCTTTGAAGGCAGTTCTGCGAGTGCTTTGAGTTCATCCATCGATGCCGTCTTGCCTTCAATCACGCCTCCCTTAATTTCCAGGGCTTCGTGATCTTTCGAAAAATTATAAAGCACTTTGGCCGGAGCGATTACATCCTCTTTGCTGAAAGAAACAGCCGTCGGACCTGTGAGAATCTCATCAAGAGAAGTCACACCGGCGATTTCCGCAGCACGGCGTGCAAAAGTATTCTTGTATACTTTATAATCCACATTAGCTTCGCGAAGCTGTTTGCGAAGTTCTGTTACTTCAGCGACGGTCAGCCCACGGTAGTTCACAACAATTGTTGCTGCACTTTCCTTCATCTTGCCGGCAATTTCATCGACGATTTTCTTTTTTTCTGCAAGAACGCTATCATTGCTCATTGTTTTGTACACCTCCCCTTTTTTTGCTTTCCGTATTCAGGAAGTCATTTCCCAGCAAACAAGCCATTAAAAAACCCTCAGCCTGTTCAGACATGAGGGTAAGTTTCTATCTAACACAAAAAGAGTTATCAAGATTCTTCAATACCTCGGCCGGGAATAAATTAAGCATTAAAAATGCCCCTGCTGTCTACGGCTATTAATCATAAATTTGTTCATTAACGTTAATTGATTATAGTGGTTTCAGCGTACCTTGTCAACTTTGTACAAATCAACGGGCAACAGCTGTTGAAACTCTGACACCCGGGCCCATCGTTGACGAGATCGCAATATTCTTCAGATAAGTCCCCTTAGCCGCTGCGGGTTTCGCTTTGACAAGCGTGCTTACCAAGACGTTAAAATTCTCAACAAGCTTGTTGTCTTCGAATGAAACCTTGCCAATCGGAACATGGACATTTCCGTCTTTCTGAGCACGATATTCCACTTTCCCGGCCTTGATTTCTTTAACAGCCTTTTCAACGTCAAATGTAACAGTGCCTGTTTTCGGATTTGGCATCAAGCCTTTAGGACCAAGCACGCGGCCAAGGCGGCCAACCTGAGCCATCATATCCGGAGTGGCAACAACGACATCAAAGTCAAACCATCCTCCGCTGATCTTCTCAACATATTCCTGTTCGCCAACATAGTCGGCACCAGCTGCTTCAGCTTCCTTCGCTTTATCGCCCTTGGCAAAAACAAGAACGCGCTGCGTTTTGCCTGTGCCATTCGGAAGTACGACTGCGCCGCGAACCTGCTGATCATTCTTGCGTGTGTCAACACCCAGCCGGACAGCCACATCAATCGATTCATCAAATCCTGCAACAGCAATCTTCTTCACAAGGCTGACAGCTTCATCAATGTTGTATGCCTTGGAGCGGTCGACAGCTTTAACTGCGTCAAGATACTTCTTTCCTCTTTTAGCCATTCAAAATCCTCCTTTGTGGTACTAGCGGTTTGCATTGACCTCCCACCAATCATAAAACCACGCGGATTGAATCATCCGCAGCATCCCGAATTAAGGAAAAATCAATCCTCAACCACAATGCCCATGCTGCGTGCAGTTCCTTCAACCATCCGCATTGCCGCTTCAACGTCAGCTGCGTTCAAGTCGGGCATTTTCAGTTCCGCAATAGCACGAACCTTGTCACGCTTGATCGTCGCAACCTTCTTCTTGTTAGGTTCGCCAGAGCCTGATTCAACGCCGGTTTCCTTTTTCAGAAGAACAGCCGCTGGCGGCGTCTTTGTGATAAATGTAAACGAACGGTCTTCAAAAACTGTAATCTCAACCGGAATAATCAAGCCGGCCTGATCAGATGTCCGTGCGTTGAATTCCTTGCAGAAGCCCATAATATTAACGCCCGCCTGGCCCAATGCCGGGCCAACTGGCGGAGCCGGATTTGCTTTTCCTGCTGGAATCTGTAGCTTTACCAATTTAATGACTTTTTTTGCCATGAGAGCACCTCCCTGAAACAATTTGTGGTACGGGGCAATCCCTTCCACTCATTCAATAAATCTCTATGGCTGTTTCAAATTTTGTACTGATGATGGGTGAGATCAGTATTAATCATACAAACATCAAAATTATACATGTGCACCCGAAAAAAAGCAAGATTCATTTTCACTGCCAAAACTACAGTGGCCTGATTCAGTCGAGCTTTTTGACTTGGCCAAAGTCCAGCTCCACCGGTGTTTCGCGGCCGAACATATTGACGTGAACCTTAAGCTTGCTTTTTTCTTGGTCAATGCTCTCAATACTTCCGATAAAGTCGGCAAACGGACCTTCTTTGACCTTCACTTGTTCCTTAAGCGAGAAATTAGCATCTACAACCCGCTCTTTCAAGCCCATCTGTTTCAGAATGGCATCCACTTCTTCGGGGAGCAGAGGAATCGGTTTCGATCCTGCCCCGGTCGAGCCGACAAATCCCGTAACACCCGGTGTATTGCGCACAACATACCAAGAGTCATCCGTCATAATCATCTCTGTCAACACGTAACCGGGGAATACTTTCTTCATCGCCGTTTTTTTCTGACCGTTTTTCATTTCCGTTTCTTCTTCCATCGGGACGAGAATCCGGAAAATCTTATCGGCCATCCCCATGGATTCTACTCTTTTTTCCAGATTGGTTTTGACTTTATTCTCATAACCCGAGTATGTGTGAATAACATACCAGTTCTTCTCCATAACTTTCTTCCTCCAAATGACCGGCCGGCCATCATTGTTTTGTAATCAAATGTAAAATCTGCGTAATGCCCAGATCAACCAGGACAAAGAAAACAGCAAGAAAAACAACAGTCACAACCACTGTGACCGTATATTTGAAAAGTTCTTTGCGTGTCGGCCAGGTAACTTTCTTTGTTTCAGTGACGATGTCCCGAAAGAATTCTCCAGTTCCCTTAATAATACCTGCCATGCTTTTTCAATACCTCCGCGTGAAAATTCTACTTTGTTTTGCAATGCAATGTGTACGCATTGCAGTTTTTGCAAAATTTATTCATTTCAAACCGTTCAATTTCACGGCTCGTACTCTTGGAAGCGGCATAGCTCCCTGATTGGGCAAACCGTTCAGGAGAGAACAGTCTTCTTTCTCAACGCAGGCACCTTGATTCATACCGTTTTTTATCAGCGGCACGAAAACCGTTTATTACAGTCGGCATGAGTCTCTGCCAGAGCCGGCAGTTTTTCCCGAAAGTAAAATAAAGAAAGGCGACCAGCCGCCTCTCTTCTCAACAGTACACACTATTTATAATCTATCACAAGGCAATTTCCCTGTCAATAAAACCCGGAGCGCATTACAGGCTGAGTTCCTTCAGTTTCAGACAATGCTCTAGTTTTCTTTTCACTCTCTGCAGCGCATTGTCAATTGATTTGACATGACGTTTCAAATCTGCGGATATTTCCTGATAGGAACGACCGTCAAGATACTGGTTTAATACTTTCCGCTCGAGATCGCTCAAAACTTTTGAAAGTTTTTCTTCAATGTCATCATATTCTTCCCTGCTGATCAGCAGCTGTTCCGGATTTGACGAGTGTGTCTCGCCTACCACATCCAGCAGTGTACGTTCCGATTCCTCGTCATAGATCGGCCTGTCGAGCGAGACGTATGAATTCAGAGGAATATGTTTCTGCCGCGTTGCAGTTTTGACGGCAGTGATCATCTGACGCGTAATGCATAACTCTGCAAACGCTTTAAATGAAGCCGGCTTATCACCCTGATAATCACGGATGGCCTTGAATAGCCCAATCATTCCTTCCTGAATGATATCTTCACGGTCAGCTCCGACAAGAAAATAGGCCTTTGCTTTGGCCCGGACAAAATTTTTATATTTGGAGATGAGATACTCCAGTGCATCACCATTGCCACCATGGACTACTTCCAGTATGTTTTCATCATCAAGGGAACGAAATACTGCTGCGTCTGTTCTTACTGAATCGTAACTCATCTTCATCCCTCCGAGCGCGATGATACCTTTTTAAAAATTATACAGTAAAAAAATTCAAATCGTCAAGAAAATTCAAAAACCTCTCCGCATTTTTTCCAACTTTTCTCTCGTAGCTTCATCCATCGGAATCTTTGTGCCTTTTCCAGAAGATTGTTTATTCATTGTCGCAGCTCCGATTTCGCGGTCTATTTTCCCGATTTCTTCGATCAGCTCTCTGGATGGCTTCCTTAGCGCGCCCTGGGAAAAAACAGCCCACTGTTCAGCCATATCTGAAGTTGCCACATGAATCCGGGTTTTTACATTCTGCAGTTTTCTAATCAATCCTTCTATCTTTTGATCCGCTTTTTCACTTTTTTTAGTATAAATCACCTCAACTTTTGATTTTTGTGTTTTGGTTTCCTGGCCGGGTATCAGATAAGCATCAAAAATAACAATGACCCGCCAGCCGGTCACAGCCTGATACTCTGCCATTTTATCAATCAGCAAGTCACGGGCATTCTCAAAATCTTTTTTCTTCAGCGTTTTCAATTCTGTCCAGGCGCCAATCACGTTATACCCGTCAACGATCAGGATGTCATTCATCGCGCTCACCCTTTTTTCTGTTTCCGATGTCTGCCCACTTCGTACATAAGCAGGCCTGCCGCTACGGACGCATTCAGTGAAGTAACTTTCCCGGCCATCGGGATGCTGATGAGAAAATCACATTTTTTTCGGATCAGCTGTGACATGCCTGCCCCTTCATTGCCGATTACGAGGCATACGGGCATGGAGTAATCGGCTGTTGCATACTCTTCGCTGCCATCCGCTGCGGTTCCCGCAAACCAGATGCCCTGCTCCTTCAGACCATCCATCGTGTTTGCAAGATTGGCCACACGCACGACCGGAATATATTCAATTGCGCCTGTCGATGCTTTTGCTACAACGGAAGTCAGGCCGACCGAATGCCTCTTGGGAATGATTACACCATGGCATCCTGCAGCATCGGCTGTTCTGAGCATTGATCCGAGATTATGGGGATCTTCGATGCCATCCAGCATCAGAAAAAAAGGCTCTTCGTGACGCTGCTCCGCCAGTGCGAATAAATCGGAGAGTTCCGAATAACGGTAAGCCGCCACGGACGCGACAACGCCCTGATGCTGTGACGACTGAGAGAGCTGATCCAGCTTCTGCCTCGGTACAAACTGCACCGCAATCCCGTTTTCTTTTATCAGATCAAGCAATTCGCTGAATCCTCTTCCTTCTTTGTTCAGCCATACTTTGTTGATTTCACGGCCGGCACGTATCGCTTCCGCAACAGGGTGGCGGCCCACAATCCATTCATCGTTCATTAGGCACGTGCCCCCTCGACCGAATGATCAGTAAACATTTTGTCCATAATAGCATCAATTCTTTCTTGTTTGTTCTGAAAATGCAGATAGCCAATCAACGCTTCGAATCCCGTGCTGAAATTATAGGTCTGAACATCTGTATTTCTGGGTACAGAATGTGATTTGGCATTACGGCCGTGCCGGACAATATCAAGCTCCGAGTCGGTCAGAAAGTCCTGATCGATCAGCTCATGGAGAAAAGCGGACTGCGCCCGCGCTGAAACATAGCCGACTGTTTGTTCATGCAAAGCATGAATTTTAGCTTTCCCGCCGGAAATGACCGCATCACGAACATAGGTTTCAATAACCGCGTCTCCCATAAACGCGAGGACGAGACTGCTTAATGTTGACGGATCTACTTGTTTTCTGCTCATTTTTTTATTCCCGGCCTCTCTTCCAGCGCACGCCCTGAGCAGTATCCTCAAGAATAATACCCTTTTCTTTCAGCTCATCACGTAGTTCATCGGCAACGTCAAAATCTTTTTGCTTTCGCGCCGTTTCACGTCTGCTAATCAACGTTTCAACATCGCTGTCTAATATACTCTCTGAAGTGTCGGCAAGTTTCAGTCCGAGCACGCCCGACAATTCCCCAAGTATATCCAGATATGCCGACAGCACGGCTGCATCCGATTTTTCATCCTGCAATGCCACATTTGCATCTTTGACAATTTCAAACAATACCGCAATGGCATTGGCCGTATTGAAATCATCGTCCATTGATTCGATAAAACTGCGGCGGTATTGATCCACACTATCCGTTTGTCCGTCTGAAACTGCTGTCTTGCGACCTTTAAGACGGTGGTCCAGATTATAGTAGGCGGTTTTTAGCCGGCCGAACGCTTGAACTGCGTCATTCAACAGCTCATCGCTGAAATTAATCGGATGGCGATATTGTACGGTCAGGATAAAGAAACGAATCACCTGCGGATCAAATTTTTTGATCAGATCATGGACAAGGATGACGTTGCCAATGGATTTCGACATTTTCTCATTATTAATCTGGATATGCCCATTATGGAGCCAGTAGTGCGCCATCTCCTTGTGATGCAGCGCTTCGGACTGGGCGATTTCATTTTCATGATGGGGAAAGACAAGATCTGTCCCGCCCGCATGTATATCAATGGTTTCTCCTAAGTACTTTTCAACCATTGCAGAGCATTCAATATGCCAACCGGGACGTCCCTCGCCCCACGGGCTTTCCCATTTAATTTCCCCAGGTTTCGCAGCTTTCCATAGCGCAAAATCCAACGGGTCCTCTTTGCTTTCCCCGATCTCAATCCGTGCACCCGATTTCAGGTCGTCGACGGACTGGTGGGAGAGTTTTCCGTAGTCACGGAATTTCCTTGTCCTATAATAGACGTCCCCGTCAACTGGATAAGCATAACCGGCATCAACCAGCTTTTTAATAAATGTTATGATTTCCGGCATTGTTTCCGTAGCTTTGGGATTGAACGACGCTTTTTTGACATTCAATGCACCAACATCGTCCAGAAACGCTTTAATAAACTGATCGGCAATTTCCGGGACAGAGATATGCCGCTCTTTCGATGCATTGATCAGCCGATCATCTACATCTGTAAAATTCGAGACATAAGTAACGTCAAAACCGCGGTATTCAAAGTACCGCCGGATGGTATCAAACACAACAGCCGGTCTTGCGTTTCCAATGTGGATGTAATTGTACACAGTCGGTCCACAAACATACATTCTAACTTTTCCCTTTTCAAGAGGGATAAACGCTTCTTTCTTTCTTGTCATCGTGTTGAATACTTTAAGTCCCATCTTTGTCACTCCTTTTTAGACAACGTTTTTAATTCGCTGATTTCCCTTTTCATACTGATTATTTCTTTCTCAAGCTGTTCAATTTTATCGGAAACGGGATCCGGAAGATCTGTATGATCCAGATCATGATGGTGGACTTTTAAGCCATTCTGGCGGACGACACGGCCCGGGATACCGACGACCGTCGAATCAGCAGGCACATTGTGCAGGACCACTGACCCTGCGCCGATTTTGGAATGATCGCCAATTGTAATTGAGCCAAGCACTCTTGCCCCGGCTGAAATCAGTACATCATTGCCAACAGTCGGATGCCGTTTTCCCTTTTCCTTCCCTGTCCCGCCCAAGGTTACACCTTGAAAAACTGTGACATCGTCGCCAATCTCACATGTTTCCCCGATAACAATGCCCATACCGTGATCCATGAAAAAACGTCTGCCTATTCTAGCTCCCGGATGGATCTCTATGCCCGTCAGAAAACGGGTAAGCTGGGAGAGCACCCTTGCAAGGAAGAACATTTTCTTCTGCCAGAGCCAGTGTGCGACCCGATGCGCCCAAATTGCATGGAGACCGGAGTAGGTCATAATGACTTCAAGCTTGCTTCGTGCCGCGGGGTCCTGATCAAACACATTTTTCAGATCCTCGGCAATAATGTTCCGCACTTCTGATACACCCCCGAGTTCTGCTTTTTCACTAAATTTCATTCCCTCTACAATAAATTGTTTTTCTGATTAACAGCCTGAATCAGCAAACAACGATTTGATATTCTGAACGGATATTATAAAAGGGCGCCTTTGTGCCGTTTTGACACAAAGACGCCCTCAGGACGCGGTTCCACTTTGTTTGAGAAAATTCTCCACTCAATGCCGATAACGGCGACCACCGTCTTCGCCTACTGAACATTCAGCGAAGAGCTCAGAGGCGCAATTCAGTGATTTTACTTCCCGAGCGGCTTTCAGCTTCTATCCGCCCTCTCTGTGGGAGAAGAAATAATCCTTACTTAACCCCTTCAACACTTTGTGACCTATTCTCTTACACCATATGCGCACATTCGTTATCCGGCAACATTCGTTCTGTGGAAGCAAGAGTCTTAAACTGGAGCAATCAGACTGTTGCCTGGGCATCCAGATAGCGTTCCATCCGTTTAAGCACAATATCTTTTCCAAGAAGTTCAAGGGCTTCCGGTAATTCTGGACCGTGCTGCGATCCGGTTGCTACAACACGGATTGGCATGTACAGTTTCCAGCCGCGTTGCTTGGTTTCTTTCTGCACGACTTTAATCTTCGGCGCAATGGCTTCCGCTTTCCATTCCGCCAAGCTTTTCAACTCGCGGTTGAACACGGAAAGCACCTCATTCACCTGTTCGCCGGCAAGGATTTTCTGCTCATCCTTGGTCAGATCATCATTCACGATACTTTTATTAAAGAACATATCGCTGAGCTGAACAATTTCAGCGCCATAGTGCAGCTGTTCCTGATAAAGTAAAACAACGCGTGTTGCCCACCTTTCCTGATCCGGTGTCATCTGAGCCGGAAGCAGGTCTGCGTCAATCAGAAAAGGTAAAGTGAATTTGACATATTCTTCAGCAGACAGTTTGTTAATGTACTGACCGTTCATCCATTCCAGCTTCGATTTATCAAACATCGCCGGCGATTTGCTCAGCCTGTCGGCATCGAACATTTTGATAAAATCCTCACGGGAGAAAATTTCTTCTTCACCCTTAGGCGACCATCCAAGAAGGGCGATGAAGTTAAATAGTGCTTCAGGAAGAAAACCCATGTTTTTATACTGTTCAATAAATTGAACGATACTATTGTCGCGTTTACTTAATTTCTTATGACTCTCATTAACAATCAGCGTCATGTGCCCAAAAACCGGCGGTTGCCAGCCAAAAGCATTGAAGAGCATGATCTGCTTCGGTGTATTCGAGATATGCTCTTCCCCGCGCAGAACATGAGTCATCTTCATCAAATGATCATCAACTACAACCGCAAAATTGTAAGTTGGCACGCCATTCTGTTTGACAATAACAAAATCACTGACATCATTTGAATTAAACGAAACATGCCCCTTGACAATATCATCAAATTCAATTTTCTGATCTTCAGTTACTCTGAAGCGGATGGTCGGTTTTCTGCCTTCCGCCTCATATTGCGCGATTTGCTCTGCTGTCAGATGACGGCACTTCCCCGAGTAATGCGGTGCCTGTTTATTTGCCATCTGGGTTTCACGCTCTGCCTTCAGCTCTTCTTCCGTGCAGTAGCATTTATAAGCGAGCCCTTTGTCGAGCAGTTCCTGCCAATATTTCTTATAGATATCCAGTCTCTCCATTTGCCGGTAGGGACCGTAAGCACCGCCTACATCAACACTCTCATCCCATTCAAGCCCCAGCCATTTCAGGAACTTGAGCTGGCTTTCCTCGCCGCCTTCAACATTCCTTTTCTGGTCAGTATCCTCGATGCGGATAACAAATTTTCCCCCCGCGTGACGGGCGAAAAGATAATTAAAAATTGCAGTACGCGCATTGCCGATATGCAGAAAGCCTGTCGGACTCGGTGCATAGCGTACCCTTACTTCTTCTGTCACTACGTTCACCACTTTCCGTTATTCTTTTTCATTTTAGCACGGATAATAACCAGAATATCATTTTTTTCAACTTTTTCCATACAAATCAGCCAAATTATTCCTTATTTCGTCAATCAGACACCCTGACACTAATTGTTGTCCGGGCGGGTTTCAAGAAGGCAGACAGCTTCAGCTGCTATGCCCTCTCCCCTGCCGGTGAAACCCAGTTTTTCGGTCGTCGTCGCTTTGACATTAATCTGATCTTTGTCTATTCCCATAATTTCTGCAATAGTTTTCTGCATTTCCGGGATATAAGGTGCCAGTTTCGGTTTCTGGGCAATGACAACACAATCGACATTGCCCACTTCGTAACCTTTGGCATGGACGATGGTCAACACTTCCGCAAGCAGGCCCTTGGAGTCGGCATCTTTAAAAGCCTCGTCAGTATCGGGAAAGTGTCTGCCGATGTCTCCTTCGCCGGCAGCACCCAGCAGGGCGTCGCAAATTGCGTGAAGCAGAACATCTGCATCGGAATGTCCTTCCAGGCCGAGATCATAAGGGATGGCGATTCCGCCAATGATCAATTTCCGCTGCTCTGCAAATCGGTGCACATCAAATCCGTGGCCTACACGCATCTTGTTTCTTCCTTTCCTCCAGAAATTTTTCTGCGATAATCATATCTTCAGGATTTGTCAGCTTAATATTCCGATAGCTTCCCATAACAGTCACTACCGGTACACCCATCTGTTCGACAAGCGAGGCATCGTCGGTAGCATTTAAATGGCGCACAGCACCCTCACGATAAGCCTTCGTGATTAAGGACAGGCGGAAGGCCTGAGGCGTCTGTGCAGCCCACAGGCTTTTCCGTTCCAAAGTTTCCTGAACGCTATGGCCGTCGACTCTTTTAATCGTATCTTTTACAGGAACAGCAAGAAGCGCCGCACCATACTTGTCCGCCGCTTCTACAACCTCGGCAATCCGGATCCGGTCGATAAACGGCCGGGCTCCATCATGCACGAGCACAATCGTATCTTCAGGTTTTTTTAAACAATTCAACCCATTAAAAACACTTTCCTGACGTTCACTTCCACCATCTGCCAAAGTGATGATCTTATGAATCCGATATACTTCAAGCAGCTTTCGGAACTGGTCTGCTTCGTTCCTCTTGACAACGAGAATGATCCCTGCGCAACATGCATCTTGCTCAAAGACACGCAGAGTATGGACGATAACCGGCTCCCCCTTCAATGGTAACAGCACCTTATTGACATCTGCCCCCATACGCGCGCCCTGGCCTGCTGCAACAATTACTACTTGGTAGTCCATCTTCCGAGAACCTCCGAATACACAGCGTTGAACCGCGACCCGCGGATTTACAGCGCTTTTTCAAGCAATTTAGGTTTGGCAAAAATCATTCGTCCTGCGGAAGTTTGCAGGACACTCGTAATAATCACGTCGATTGTCTTGCCAATATACCTATGTCCTTCTTCTACCACAATCATTGTACCATCGTCAAGATACCCAACACCCTGGTTTTGTTCTTTCCCGTCTTTAATGACTTGCACTTGCAGTTCCTCACCCGGGAGCACTACCGGTTTGACTGCATTAGCCAGATCATTGATATTCAGCACACGGACACCCTGAAACTCACAGACTTTGTTTAAATTAAAGTCGTTCGTAACGACAATACCACCCATTTCCTTTGCGAGCCGGACGAGTTTGCTGTCCACCTCTGTGATATCATCGTAATCTCCTTCATAGAGATCGACATGAATCGAATGGTCTTTCTGAATTTTATTGAGAATGTCAAGTCCACGCCGTCCGCGGTTTCGCTTCAGCACATCGGATGAATCCGCAATATGCTGAAGTTCCTCAAGAACAAAATGCGGTATCACCATCGTACCTTCCAAAAACCCAGTCTGGCATATATCAGCAATTCGGCCATCGATGATCACGCTTGTGTCAAAAATTTTATAGGGTACAAATTCAGTCTGCTGAATCCCTCCCGGTTTTACATCACGTTTTTTCTCCCGGGATCTTACAGGCATATGGAAAAGACCTATAAGCTCATCTCGTTTTTTGAAGCCGATCTGAAAAGAAAAATAGCCTAAAAAGATGTAAATAAAAATTGGGAGAACCGTACTGATTCCCGCAATATTCAGCCCTGATAGAGGGAGCTGGATCAGGAAAGAAATGACCAAGCCAAACACCAAGCCGATTGTACCGAAAACGACATCCGTGACCGGGGCTTTAATAATCCTGTCTTCAAAAGTTTTCATTACGTCGACCAACGAGTCCACAAACCAAAAAGTTAAGAGTGCAACAATCACTGCCCCGATGACCATACCTGCAAAAGGGGATTCGAACCATCCCGGAATGTCGTTGCCAAAATTCAAAAGCAGAATAATTTTCGGTATATAGACAAAACCTAGTGTACCTCCCAGAAGAATAAAAAATAGCTGAGTTACTCGTTTAAACACATTCCATCACCTCCTCAAAACATTATTGACAAATTGACAAAATCAAAACAACATTCTCCCGCAAATTGCATTTCTTTTTTGAATCAGGCATTAAATATGACCTGATTTATGTGATTCGCTAAATTCCGGGGAAAAGAAATCAGGCATTGAGGCACCGTTCCCCATTCCCCCAAGTGCCAGATCGATAACCTGAGTCAATGACCCAACACCGACGATTTCCATTCCTTCAGGGTGCGTCCAGCCGCTCAGATTTTTTTCGGGAATAAAAGCCCTTGAGAAACCGAGTTTACAGGACTCATTAACCCTTTGTTCAATCCGGGATACGCCTCTTATCTCACCTGTCAGGCCTATCTCCCCGATAAATACATCAGTCACCCCAGTGGGATGATTGCTGAAACTTGAAGCGATACTCACTGCAGCGGCAAGATCTGTCGCCGGTTCATCAAGCTTAATGCCGCCGGCAACATTTACATATGCATCCTGGTTTTGCAGCAGCAGACCAACTCTTTTTTCCAGTACAGCCATCAGCAATGATATTCTGTGATCGTCCATCCCCGTTGCCATTCTGCGCGCATTCCCGAAGCTTGTCGGTGTAACCAGCGCCTGTACTTCTACAAGAACCGGGCGGGTGCCCTCCATTGCCGCAACAATGGCGGAACCAGATGCCCCTTTGGCTCGCTCCTGCAGGAAAATTTCAGAAGGGTTGGCGACCTCGGCAAGTCCCGATTCCTTCATTTCAAATACACCCATTTCATTCGTCGAGCCAAAGCGGTTTTTAACCGCCCTGAGGATACGAAAAGTATGATGTCTTTCACCTTCAAAATAAAGAACCGTGTCCACCATATGTTCCAGCGTCCTTGGACCTGCAAGAGCCCCGTTTTTTGTAACATGGCCGACAATAAAAATGGCCGTACCGCGGGTTTTCGCAATCCGGAGCAGATCACCGGTGCATGCCTTAACCTGAGAGATGCTGCCGGGAGCGGAAGACATTTCAGAGTTATAAATGGTTTGAATCGAATCAATAATCATGATTTCAGGCTGAACATCTTCCATATGTGCTTCGATTTGGTGAATATCCGTCTCCGCAAGTACATACAGTTTGTCTGAAGAAACATTAAGACGACCCGCCCTCATCTTGGTTTGGCGCACTGATTCCTCTCCGGAGATATAAAGCACGGTGTGCCCCTTTTGGGCCAGTTGATTGGAAACCTGAAGAAGCAACGTCGATTTACCGATCCCCGGATCACCGCCAACCAGTGTCAGTGAAGCTGGGACAACGCCGCCGCCCATCACTCGGTTAAACTCTTTCAGTTCAGTGACAATTCTCGGTTCTTCATCCAATGTAATCTGGCTGAGCAGTGACGGCTTATTGTCATGTATGACAGATGATGTCCCAGTCGTTGCGGGCCGAATTGTCTCTTCTACCATTGTGTTCCAATTTTGGCAACCCGGGCAGCGACCCATCCATTTTGGACTTTCATAACCGCATTCCTGACATATAAAAACTGTTTTTGATTTCGCCATTGAATCCACCCATCCGTTCTCAACCCCGGATCCGATCTGTTATTAAATAGATCCGTACACAAAGTTCCTAGTCACCTATTCTAATATATAAAGAAGCCAAGGTTTATATCAAACTTTGGCTCCTTCATCATTTTGGCATGATTCGGTCAGGACCTTGCAACTGCTTCTTCCTTTTTTCTGACCACGTATTCGCTATCTTCATAATCAATGACGACATGAGTTCCCTTTTCAATATTCCCTTTAAGCAGTTCTTCGGACAATTTGTCTTCCACACGTCTCTGAAGCGCTCTTCGGAGTGGCCTCGCACCATATTCAGGATCATAGCCTTCCTCAACGATCTGCGCTTTTGCAGCATCGGTCAAATCGATGATGATTCCCTGATTAGACAACCGGTGTTTCAAATGATCGGCCAGCAGCGAAACTATTTCCAGCAGCTGTTCCTTTTTTAATTCATGGAAAACAATGATCTCATCAATTCGGTTGAGAAATTCCGGACGGAAAGCGCGTTTTAGCTCGCTCATTACTTTATCTTTCATTTCTTTATATTCGCGTCCTTCGCCGCCCACGGAGAAGCCGACATATTTATTACGCTTTAATTCACTTGCGCCCACATTGGACGTCATAATGATCGCCGTATTGCGGAAGTCTACCGTTCTTCCCTTCGAATCCGTCAGGCGGCCATCGTCAAGCACCTGCAGGAGGATATTGAAAACATCTGGATGCGCTTTTTCAATTTCATCAAACAAAATAACTGAATAAGGTTTCTGGCGTACTTTTTCTGTCAGTTGTCCGCCTTCCTCATGACCCACATATCCCGGAGGCGAACCAACGAGCCGCGATGTTGTATGTTTTTCCATGTACTCTGACATATCAATCCTGATAATTGCCTCTTCGTCACCAAAGAGCGTTTCAGCAACCGCGCGCGCCAGTTCAGTTTTTCCTACACCTGTGGGGCCAAGGAAAATGAATGATCCAATCGGCCGCTTAGGATCTTTAAGGCCTGCGCGTGCTCTGCGAATCGCATGAGAAATCGCTTTAATCGCTTCGTCCTGCCCCACAACCCTTTTATGGAGAATATCTTCCATATTCAGCAGGCGGTCGCTCTCTTTTTGTTCCAGACGCACAACAGGGATTCCCGTCCAATTTGCAACAACCTGTGCTACATCATCAGACAGAACCTGGGTATTTTCCTTCCCCTGTTTTTCCTTCCAGTCTTTTTCACAAGCGTCCACTTGTTCTTTCAACTTTTGTTCGCTGTCGCGAAGTGAAGCCGCCTTCTCAAATTCCTGGCTCTGCACTGCAGCGTCTTTTTCCTTTTTCACCGTTTCCAGTTTTTGTTCAAGCTCTTTCAGGTTTGGCGGAGCCGTATAGGAGCGCAACCGGACTTTCGAAGAAGCTTCATCCATTAAATCAATCGCTTTGTCAGGGAGAAAGCGGTCAGAAATATATCTGTCTGACAAATGAACCGCAGCTTCAATAGCATCGTCGGTAATTTTCACACGATGATGCGCTTCATACCGGTCGCGCAGCCCCTTTAATATTTGTATAGATTCTTCTTTTGTCGGTTCTTTAACTTTAATCGGCTGAAACCGCCGTTCCAGTGCAGCATCTTTCTCAATGTATTTGCGGTACTCATCGAGCGTTGTCGCACCGATGCACTGCAGTTCGCCGCGGGACAGTGAGGGCTTAAGAATATTTGAAGCGTCGATTGCCCCTTCAGCACCGCCCGCGCCGATCAAGGTATGAAGTTCATCAATAAACAAAATAATATTTCCTGCCTGACGGATCTCATCCATCACTTTTTTCAGCCGATCTTCAAATTCACCGCGGTATTTCGTACCCGCGACAACCGTGCCCATATCCAGAGTCATAACGCGCTTGTCGCGCAGAATTTCCGGAACTTCGTTATTGACAATTTCCTGTGCCAGCCCTTCGGCTACTGCAGTTTTCCCTACACCCGGCTCACCGATCAGAACCGGATTGTTCTTTGTCCGGCGGCTAAGTACTTCAATCACACGCTCAATTTCTTTGCTTCTGCCAATCACCGGATCAAGGCTTCCTTCTCCGGCCATCGCAGTCAGATCACGTGCCAGACTATCAAGAGTCGGCGTGCTGGCATGAGCAGTATTTCTTCCCTGAACGCCGCCGGCAGTTGCTTCATGACTTCCCAGCAACTGAAGTACCTGCTGCCTGGCCTTGTTCAGGCTGACACCGAGATTATTCAGAACCCGTGCAGCCACACCTTCGCCTTCACGAATCAGCCCTAGCAGGATATGCTCGGTACCTACATAGGAATGGCCGATTTTTCTCGCCTCGTCCATAGACAGCTCTATCACCCGTTTAGCTCTTGGCGTATAGTGTGGGGACTGAACCGTTTCAGTTCCACGCCCGATCAGCGCTTCAACTTCCTTCTGAATTTTTTCAGGGCTCAGATTTAGAGCAAGCAGAGCTTTAGCCGCAATTCCGTCCCCTTCCCGGACTAGCCCGAGTAAAATATGTTCCGTGCCTATATTATTGTGTCCCAGCCTGATGGCCTCTTCCTGAGAAAGTGCAAGCACTTTTTGAGCGCGCTCCGTAAATCGTCCAAACATCATAATTGTGGCCTCCCTTTGTCGCTTTCTCTTTTCTTTCAGGCCTTTCGAAGAAATCCATTCACAAAAAAGAAATTTTATCGGTAAACCATTTTAGACAGGTTCACGGTTACCGATTTCCAGGGCATAAAGTAATCGACTGCCGAATTCTGTCAATGATTCTCCCTGTTCAGTCTATTGTAGAGAACCTTCTGAAAATCTTCAACTCATACCGCTTATGACACCCGCTGATAATATTAGGGGCTAACTGTTCAGGTCCAAAAATTCTTGCAGCCTGTCAGTCCATTTAACGTAAAGCGCTCATTGAAGGCAATGATCTAAATTATTATTTCGCCGGACGTCTGATTAATTCCTCTTTATTCATTTCTAAAAAAGATGTGCATCTAAAAATAGACGCAGTATTTCAATAAGGTAAATATAAAACATTACCCATTCCCCAATCAGCATTCACCGCTTAAAAATGAACGGTCATCGTGTATAAGTCAGCGACTGGAGCATTGCTTTTAAAATATTCGCACGCATCACGTCTCTTATTGGTATATCGACATCAAGAACACTATGATCGATCGCGCTCAGCATCAGTCTTGCTTCCCTTTCACTAATCACCTGCTCCTCAAGCAAATGAATAATAATCGAATCAGCCATATTTTCAGTCAGTCTGTAATCAATTAAATTGATCATTTCATCAATTAAATCAGCATCCGTGACCGGTTGAACCTTGACGACCTGAATGTATCCGCCGCCGCCCCTTTTACTCTCGACCACATAGCCTCTCTCGATAGAAAAGCGAGTTTTAAGCACGTAATTAATCTGTGATGGTACGCACTGAAACTTTTCAGCAAGTTCGCTCCTCTTCAGCCTGATATTGTCGCTTGAGTTAAGTATTTCTTTTATATATTTTTCAATGATATCAGATATGTTCCTCATCGGGGCATCTCCTCCCTGACTTTGACTAACTTTGACTATATCACAATTATGACTGAATTTTGATAAATAATCAACTGCTCTTGTGCGGTCGATAATAGAAATATTCTGGAAGCCTTGTTTTCATATGATTCACCGCAAATTTTTACCTATAGTATTTAAAAGACATTAAAAGACGGTGCCTTTGCCTTTAGTGACAAAAACACCGCCTTTTAATAGCGCAATCATTAATAATGTTTTGTTCCAAATTATCAGCCTTGAAACAGTAAATGTAATGGAGCCTAGGAGGATCGAACTCCTGACCTCCTGCGTGCAAAGCAGGCGCTCTCCCAGCTGAGCTAAGGCCCCATAAAAATGATCGGGAAGACAGGATTTGAACCTGCGACCCCCACGTCCCGAACGTGGTGCTCTACCAAGCTGAGCCACTTCCCGATATGGTGCGCCCTAGAGAACTCGAATCCCCAGCCTTCTGATCCGTAGTCAGACGCTCTATCCAATTGAGCTAAGGGCGCAAAAACAGAATAAGTGGTGCCGAGGGCCGGACTCGAACCGGCATGGTAGTCACCTACCGCAGGATTTTAAGTCCTGTGCGTCTGCCAATTTCGCCACCCCGGCATAGCACAAAAATGGAGCGGAAGACGGGATTCGAACCCGCGACCCCCACCATGGCAAGGTGATGTTCTACCACTGAACTACTTCCGCATAATGATAATTGATTCTTATTAATAACAAATGGTGAGCCACGAAGGATTTGAACCTTCGACCCTCTGATTAAAAGTCAGATGCTCTACCCCTGAGCTAGTGGCTCATACCTCATGAAATGAGGAGTGCCGGTCAGAGGACTTGAACCCCCAACCTACTGATTACGATTCAGTTGCTCTACCAATTGAGCTAGACCGGCATAAAAATGGAGGATATAGGGCTCGAACCTATGACCCTCTGCTTGTAAGGCAGACGCTCTCCCAGCTGAGCTAATCCTCCAAATTGCCTGGCAGTGACCTACTCTCACAGGGGGACAGCCCCCCACTACCATCGGCACAGAAGAGCTTAACGGCCGTGTTCGGGATGGGAACGGGTGTGACCTCTTCGCTATAACCGCCAGACTAAATACCCGGCTCGAACGAGCCTTCAAAACCGGTAACGAACGAAACAAGCGCCTTGTCTTCCACAGACTGACCGTCTGGGTTAAGCCCTCGGCCGATTAGTATCTGTCCGCTCCACGCGTCACCGCGCTTCCACTCCAGACCTATCTACCTCATCATCTCTGAGGGGCCTTACTGGTTTGAAACCATGGGAAATCTCATCTTGAAGGGGGCTTCATGCTTAGATGCTTTCAGCACTTATCCCGGCCACACATAGCTACCCAGCGTCTGCTCCTGGCGGAACAACTGGAACACCAGCGGTGTGTCCATCCCGGTCCTCTCGTACTAAGGACAGCTCTTCTCAAATTTCCAACGCCCGCGACGGATAGGGACCGAACTGTCTCACGACGTTCTGAACCCAGCTCGCGTACCGCTTTAATGGGCGAACAGCCCAACCCTTGGGACCTACTTCAGCCCCAGGATGCGATGAGCCGACATCGAGGTGCCAAACCTCCCCGTCGATGTGAACTCTTGGGGGAGATAAGCCTGTTATCCCCAGGGTAGCTTTTATCCGTTGAGCGATGGCCCTTCCATGCGGTGCCACCGGATCACTAAGCCCGACTTTCGTCCCTGCTCGACTTGTGGGTCTCGCAGTCAAGCTCCCTTGTGCCTTTACACTCTGCGAATGATTTCCAACCATTCTGAGGGAACCTTTGGGCGCCTCCGTTACCTTTTAGGAGGCGACCGCCCCAGTCAAACTGCCTACCAGACACTGTCTCCGGACCGGATCACGGTCCCGGGTTAGAATGCCGGTATCGTCAGGGCAGTATCCCACGGGCGCCTCCCCCGAACCTAGCGGTCCGGCTTCTCTGGCTCCTGCCTATCCTGTACAAACGATACCCACATCCAATATCAAGCTGCAGTAAAGCTCCATGGGGTCTTTCCGTCCTGTCGCGGGTAACCTGCATCTTCACAGGTACTATAATTTCACCGGGTCTCTCGTTGAGACAGTATCCAAATCGTTACACCTTTCGTGCGGGTCGGAACTTACCCGACAAGGAATTTCGCTACCTTAGGACCGTTATAGTTACGGCCGCCGTTTACTGGGGCTTCGATTCAAAGCGGCTCCCCGAAGGGATGACCTCTCCTCTTAACCTTCCAGCACCGGGCAGGTGTCAGCCCCTATACTTCACCTTGCGGTTTCGCAGAAACCTGTGTTTTTGATAAACAGTCGCTTGGATCTTTTCACTGCGGCTCTCTGGGCCCGAAGGCCCGTCGAGCACCCCTTCTCCCGAAGTTACGGGGTGATTTTGCCGAGTTCCTTAACGAGAGTTCTCCCGAGCGTCTGAGAATTCTCTTCTAGCCCACCTGTGTCGGTTTCGGTACGGGCGCCGTGACACTCGCTAGAGGCTTTTCTTGGCAGTGTAGGTACAGGCCCTTCGGTACTCTATTTCCCTCCTCATCACCGCTCGGCTTCCTGCAGCGGGATTTGCCTCGCTGCCGGCCTCACGGCTTGAACGCACTCTTCCATCCGTGCGCTGGCCTTGCCTTCCTGCGTCCCCCCATCACTCAAACGTGTCTTGGCGGTACAGGACTTTCCACCTGTTGTCCATCGCCTACGCCTCTCGGCCTCGGCTTAGGTCCCGACTAACCCTGAGCGGACGAACCTTCCTCAGGAAACCTCAGGCTTTCGACGGAGGAGATTCTCACTCCTCTTTTCGTTACTCATACCGGCATTCTCACTTCCAAGCGCTCCAGCCCACCTTCCGGTGAACCTTCTACGCCCTTGGAACGCTCCCCTACCATGACCCATCGGGTCATCCGCGACTTCGGTGCTGTGTTTGAGCCCCGTTACATTTTCGGCGCAGCGCCACTCGACCAGTGAGCTATTACGCACTCTTTAAATGGTGGCTGCTTCTGAGCCAACATCCTGGTTGTCTGGGCAACGCCACATCCTTTCCCACTTAACACACACTTGGGGACCTTAGTCGGCGGTCTGGGCTGTTTCCCTTTCGACGACGGATCTTATCACTCGCCGTCTGACTCCCGGACGTAAGCGCCTGGCATTCGGAGTTTGACTGAACTCGGTAATCCTGTGGGGACCCCTTATTCAATCCGTGCTCTACCTCCAGGCCTCACGCGTCCGAGGCTAGCCCTAAAGCTATTTCGGGGAGAACCAGCTATCTCCGTGTTCGATTGGCATTTCACCCCTACCCACACCTCATCCCCGCATTTTTCAACATGCGTGGGTTCGGGCCTCCATTCAGTGTTACCTGAACTTCACCCTGGACATGGGTAGATCACACGGTTTCGGGTCGGCAACCCTAAACTCATTCGCCCTCTTCAGACTCGCTTTCGCTGCGGCTCCGCCTCTTCAGCTTAACCTAGCTTAGAATCGCCACTCGCCGGTCCATTCTACAAAAGGTACGCTGTCACCCCCCGAAGGGGGCTCCAACTACTTGTAAGCACACGGTTTCAGGATCTCTTTCACTCCCCTTCCGGGGTGCTTTTCACCTTTCCCTCACGGTACTGGTTCACTATCGGTCACTGGGGAGTATTTAGCCTTGGGAGACGGTCCTCCCTGCTTCCGACGGGGTTTCTCGTGTCCCGCCGTACTCAGGATCCACTCCGGAGGACGCGCCGCTTCGGCTACAGGGCGTTTGCCTTCTCTGGCCGGCCCTTCCAGGCCGTTCGCCTGCTGCGCGTCTTTCTGACTCCATGTGGAGTGTCCTACAACCCCAGGGGGCAAGCCCCCTGGTTTGGGCTGTTTCCGTTTCGCTCGCCACTACTCAGGAAATCGCATTTGCTTTCTCTTCCTCCGGGTACTGAGATGTTTCAGTTCCCCGGGTCTGCCTTGACGCGCCTATGGATTCAGCGCGCCATCCTGCCCGTTCGGGCAGGGGGTTCCCCCATTCGGAAATCTCCGGATCTCAGCTGACTTACAGCTCCCCGGAGCTTATCGGAGTTCGTTCCGTCCTTCATCGGCTCCCAGTGCCAAGGCATCCACCGTGCGCTCTTTAAAACTTAACCACTCGATCAAAGACGCCATCTTTGATGCTCGGTCGTTATGGAATGACTTGACTTGTTGCTTGTTTCTTTCGTTATCCAGTTTTCAAGGATCGTCCCACGCCCCCGAAGGGACGCCGGGTCTGAAGGAATGCTTCCTTCAAAACCAAACAAAAGCCCAAACGCTTCGCTGAGTCTCTTTTTCCTTAGAAAGGAGGTGATCCAGCCGCACCTTCCGATACGGCTACCTTGTTACGACTTCACCCCAATCATGGGTCCCACCTTCGGCGGCTGGGTCCATAAAGGTTCCCGCACCGACTTCGGGTGTTATCCACTCTCGTGGTGTGACGGGCGGTGTGTACAAGGCCCGGGAACGGATTCACCGCGGCATGCTGATCCGCGATTACTAGCAATTCCGGCTTCATGCAGGCGGGTTGCAGCCTGCAATCCGAACTGGGGGCGGCTTTATGGGATTGGCTCAACCTCGCGGTCTCGCAGCCCTTTGTACCGCCCATTGTAGCACGTGTGTAGCCCAGATCATAAGGGGCATGATGATTTGACGTCATCCCCACCTTCCTCCGGTTTGTCACCGGCAGTCACCCTAGAGTGCCCAACTCAATGCTGGCAACTAAGGTCAAGGGTTGCGCTCGTTGCGGGACTTAACCCAACATCTCACGACACGAGCTGACGACAACCATGCACCACCTGTCACTCCGTCCCCCGAAGGGGAAAGCCTGATCTCTCAGGCGGTCGAAGGATGTCAAGACCTGGTAAGGTTCTTCGCGTTGCTTCGAATTAAACCACATGCTCCACTGCTTGTGCGGGCCCCCGTCAATTCCTTTGAGTTTCAACCTTGCGGTCGTACTTCCCAGGCGGAATGCTTAATGTGTTAACTTCAGCACTAAGGGGTTGGACCCCCCTAACACCTAGCATTCATCGTTTACAGCGTGGACTACCAGGGTATCTAATCCTGTTTGCTCCCCACGCTTTCGCACCTCAGCGTCAGTAACAGACCAGAGAGCCGCCTTCGCCACCGGTATTCCTCCACATCTCTACGCATTTCACCGCTACACGTGGAATTCTACTCTCCTCTTCTGTACTCAAGCTCCCCAGTTTCCAATGGCCGCTTGCGGTTGAGCCGCAAGATTTCACATCAGACTTAGGAAGCCGCCTGCGCGCGCTTTACGCCCAATAATTCCGGACAACGCTTGCCACCTACGTATTACCGCGGCTGCTGGCACGTAGTTAGCCGTGGCTTTCTGGCCGGATACCGTCACTGCAAGAGCATTTCCTCTCTCACTCATTCTTCTCCGGCAACAGAGCTTTACGATCCGAAAACCTTCTTCGCTCACGCGGCGTTGCTCCATCAGACTTTCGTCCATTGTGGAAGATTCCCTACTGCTGCCTCCCGTAGGAGTTTGGGCCGTGTCTCAGTCCCAATGTGGCCGATCACCCTCTCAGGTCGGCTATGCATCGCGGTCTTGGTGGGCCGTTGCCCCGCCAACTAACTAATGCACCGCGGGCCCATCTGTAAGCGATGGCCGAAACCATCTTTCAACCCTGCACCATGCGGTGCAGCGTGTTACCCGGTATTAGCTCCCGTTTCCCGGAGTTATCCCCGTCTTACAGGCAGGTTGCCCACGTGTTACTCACCCATCCGCCGCTCACTTCCGGGGGCAAGCCCCCTTCCGTGCGCTCGACTTGCATGTATTAGGCACGCCGCCAGCGTTCGTCCTGAGCCAGGATCAAACTCTCCAAAAAATACTCTTCCAGGAAGCCGAAGCTTCCGCTTGTTTCTTTTTCGTTCTGTCGATCCTCAGCAAAAATTTTGAATTGACTTAAGGGTTTCACCCTTTAAATCACGCTTGGCTTTTGTTCAGTTTTCAAGGAACATTCCGCATCGCTTCTCTGAGCGACTTATCTATTCTATCAATAAAAGTTTTCTTTGTCAATAAAAAAATGACAAACGAAAACATTGCCGGTAACAGACTGGCGATACCTGCTTAGCGGAAAGCAGTTTTACTCCAAAATGCTTTTCTGCTTAACTTGCCATCTGCACAAAGACAAGCTCTTCAGCAACATTAAAGATATTATCAGCATTCCTCCGTTTTGTCAATGGGGCAAAGCACTGCAAAATTCATCGACAGCCGCTGCTGTATTTTCGTCACCCTATTAGAGTCTGTTCAAAAAGGCGACGAAGGAGGATGGTTGCAGGCTAAAACCGCAACATCGTGTTGCATCGCCTCATTCATGACCATCGGAAGGTCGAGACGGCGAAGTCCCAAGGATCGGAGCGTAGATTGACGCTACGTGAACGGGCAAAGGATGTGCTGACTTCTGCGTTGTACGCTGGCGCACTTCCGCAGGATACGGTGCCTTTTGCGTTGTAAGCAGGATGTGTACGTATTTAGCGAAAGATCCTTTCAACTAAAGCGGGCGTTGAGATTCGCCGCTGATCATTCGGTGATTTTTCGAACAACTTCTATATAAAAAAGCATAATTAAAAAGCTGCTCCCATCGGCCCAGTATCCGGCAGGAAACAGCTTTCATAGATCACTTTTACTTGACTTCACGATTCCTCATTTGAGGGAAGAGCAGCACGTCGCGGATAGAGACTGAATTTGTCAGTAACATAATCAGCCGGTCAATGCCGATACCCAATCCCCCGGTAGGCGGCATGCCATATTCCATCGCTTCGAGAAAGTCTTCATCGATAATCTGTGCCTCATCATTTCCCGCCTCTCTTTCGCGCATCTGCTCTTCGAATCGCGCGCGCTGATCGATCGGGTCGTTCAGTTCACTGAACGCGTTGGCATGTTCACGTCCGACAATAAATAGCTCAAACCGGTCGCTGAAACGGGGGTCATTAGGATCTTTTTTAGCCAGAGGGGAAATGACAACCGGATGTCCAAATACAAAAGTCGGCTGGATTAATGTCTCCTCCACTTTTTGCTCGAAGAATTCGTTGACAACGTGTCCATAAGTCATGTCATCTCTGACTTCTACACCGTTTTCAACTGCCAGTTTCCGGGCCTCTTCATCAGACATTTCGGGCCACAGATCCACACCGGTTGTTTCCTTAATGGCGTCAACCATGTGAACTCTCCGCCAGCTTGGTTTGAGATCAACTTTTTTATCTTCGTAAGTGATCTCCATCGTGCCAAGTACCTTTTTAGCCACTGAGGAAATCAGGCTCTCAGTTAGAACCATGATGTCCCGCAGATCATCATAGGCTGCATAGAGTTCAAGCATCGTAAACTCTGGATTGTGCTTCGTGTCGATGCCCTCGTTGCGATAGACGCGGCCGATCTCATAGACTTTTTCAAATCCACCGATAATCAGCCGTTTCAGGTGCAGCTCGATAGCAATTCTCATATAGAGATCCATGTTCAACGCATTATGATGCGTAATAAACGGACGTGCCGCAGCACCGCCGGGAATAGAATGCATCGTAGGCGTTTCTACTTCCAGATAATTCTCACCATCCAGATAGTCGCGGACGGTCTGGACAATCTTACTCCGCAAAACAAATGTCTTCCTGACCTCCGGATTCACAATCAGGTCCAAGTATCTCTGGCGATAACGCTGTTCCACATCTTTCAGCCCGTGAAACTTATCCGGCAGCGGACGCATTGCCTTTGAAAGAACGCTGAAGTTTGTGACCTTAATGGAAAGTTCACCTACATGCGTTTTAAAAATCGTACCCTCTACTCCAACAAAGTCTCCGATGTCGATACGCTTAAATATCTCGTACTGTTCGTCGCCTACATTGTCTTTTCTGACATAAAGCTGAATTCTTCCGTTAAAGTCCTGCATATCTGCAAAACCGGCCTTACCCTTGCGCCTTTTCGCCATTAAGCGACCGGCCATGACAACGGAAACAGGTTTTTCTTCCAACTCCTCTTCAGTCATCGAGCTATAGAGCGTGCGGATTTTTTCTGTATCATGGGTGCGCTCATAGCGGCCGCCGAAGGGATTAATCCCTTGTTCAATTAAATCCTTCAGCTTCTCGCGTCTTGCCTGAAGCTGATCGGTCAGATCTACTTCCTGACTCATGTGCTTTCCAACCTCCAGTCATTTCTTGCTGTACCGTGGCCTCTCCGGTTGATACAGCTTTAGCCAGCAATGCGGCCGTTGGATGAGGCCGGCAGCTGGCAAACTTTTTTTGCAACAAGTTTCTTCTTGACGATGCAGATTATTTATTAGATCATAAATAAAACTGCCAGTAACACCACCGGCAGTTTGATATCTATCAAAATTATAGAGAATTTCAGAATTACTGTCAACTTTGTCCGGCTGATGCCAATTCTTCCTCTGACTCCCGCGCATATTGCTTCAGCAGTCTGTGCAACTCATCAGCACCATTGCAAACATTGATTTTCTTTCTGACCTCATTTCCACCGCGCAGTCCTTTAACGTACCAGGCAGCATGCTTTCTCATTTCTAGAGCAGCAAGATGTTCTCCTTTTAATTTGATCAGCTGGTCAAAATGAAAAAGGCAGACATCTATTTTTTCCTTCGCTGTTGGTTCCGGACATAGTATGCCGCTTTCCAAATATTTCACCGTACGATAGAGCATCCACGGATTCCCGAGCGCACCCCGGCCAATCATCACGCCATCCGCTCCCGTTGTTTCCAGCATGCGTTTGGCATCCTGAGGCGTCTGGACATCGCCGTTTCCAATCACCGGAATGCCAACGGATTCCTTGACTTGGCGGATAATATCCCAATCGGCATTCCCTTCGTACATTTGTACTCTCGTCCTGCCGTGAAGAGCAACAGCCCGCCCGCCGGCTCTTTCTACAGCCTGTGCATTACGGACGGCAAAGATATGATCGTCATCCCAACCCTTGCGCATTTTGACCGTAACCGGCTTGTCCACGGCGTCAACGACAGCTGCAACCATTTCATAAATTTTGTCCGGATCAAGCAGCCATTTGGAACCGGCATCGCACTTAGTCACTTTCGGAACCGGGCAGCCCATATTGATATCAATAATATCGGCATTTGTATTTTTGTCGACATACTTTGCCGCCTGAACAAGTGTTTCTCTCGAACCACCGAAAATCTGTAGGCTGAGTGGTTTCTCGCGATCATCAACATACAGCATGTTCATAGTTTTTTTATTGTGATGAATGATTCCCCTGTCAGCCACCATTTCAGCACAGACCAAACCTGCCCCGAAACGTTTGGCAATCAACCGGAACGCAGAATTGCAGACCCCGGCCATCGGTGCAAGAACCACTCTGTTTTTCAATTCTACTGATCCTATTTTAAGCATGAGAGCACCTCATTATTTCAATTCATCTGTATTCGGAAATGGTTAACTATCAAAAGATGTGATGCAATTATAAATTTCTCATTTCCTTGACAGATATGCTCAGTTTATCACAAATTTTTTCAACAAGCTCTGCTGAAGGTTCTCGATTTTCTCTTTCGATTTCACCGAGAAAAGACAGCGAGATCTCTAGTTCTCGGGCCAATTCAATTTGCGTGTAGCCTTTCAATTTTCGAAAAGCCCGAATCTTCCTTCCCCATTGTTCTTTTTCCATAATCTTACTCCCTCTTCTGCATTAAGACTCTGCCAAAGCTCGATCACTGAGCGATTCATGCCTGGAACAATAACATGCGGGGCAATTTCGGAAAGAGGTTTTAGGACAAATGCACGACGGGGAATTTCCGGGTGTGGCAGGGAGAGTTTCTCCGTATTTATTCTGCACTGATTAAAGAGCAGTATATCGAGATCGATGGTTCTCGGACCCCAATGAATTTCACGCTTCCTCATCAGTGATTTTTCAATGCGCTGAATTTCTTCAAGCAAAGCCTGGGGCGGAAGCAGCGTCTCTATCTGTACCGCCATATTTAAAAATTTATCTTGCCCTACCGGCCCGTAAGGATCCGTTTCATAGATCGAGGAACAGCGGTCCAGCCGTACGCTGTTTATTTCGCTTAGTGCTATCAGAGCCTTTTTCAAAAAGTCTTCACGATCGCTGATGTTGGATCCCAGACCTAGGTAGGCCATTGAACGTTTACGTTCGATTTCCACGCCTACCGATTCATAGTGGCCGGCAATCGGCGGATCGGGTTTGGTCACCCGGATCCGGCAGGAAGCAGCCTGGGGAAAAGTTTTCAGGAGCCGCTCTGAGATGCGTTCGGCAACTGCTTCAATCAGTACGCAGGCAGGACCTTCAACAATTTTTCCGACCAGGTTGTAAACTTCCGCATAATCGACCGTCCGTTCGAGGTTGTCCGAGACGCCGGCCGCGTAAAGATCTGTATCCAACTCTACATCAACAATAAAACGCTGGCCTATCTTATTTTCTTCCGGCAAGGCGCCATGATAGCCATAAAAGCTCATTCTCTTCAAAATGATTTTATCAGCCACGGTGATCCTCCTGAAGCATCGTGTCCATCATCCTCGCCATCTGTGCGATTGGTTTGACATCGTGAACCCGCATAATCTGGCACCCCTTTGCAATAGCCAGACAGACGGTCGCGCCCGTACCTTCCACACGCTTGTCAACCGTCACATGGAGTGTTTTGCCAATGAACCCCTTCCTTGAAGTACCCAGCAAAATCGGATAACCCAGTTCATGAAAAGCTTCAATGTGATTCATAACGATTAGATTTTGTTCGTAATCCTTCGCAAATCCGATACCTGGATCAAGAATAATATTTTCAGGCGCAACTCCGGCATCAAGTGCCAAATTAATGCTAACCTGAAGATCCGTCTTCATATCTTCGATGATGTCCCGATAGTGATTATTGTCCCGATTGTGCATTAGAATGATTGGGGCGTTGTATTCGGCGGCGGTTGCAGCCATCTCCGTATCGGCTTTTGCGCCCCAGACATCATTAATAATGTCCGCTCCTGCATCCAATGCCTGTCGGGCTGTTTCTGCTTTATAGGTGTCAACCGAGATCGGAATATCCGTATGCTGTCTTATCGCTCGAATCATCGGCACGATCCGCTCAACTTCATCCTTCACCGACAACGGTGTATAACCCGGCCGTGTGGATTCGCCCCCGACATCGATCATATCTGCACCATCCTGCTCCATTTCCAGTGCGTGCTCTACTGCCAGATCAATCTTGTTAAATTTTCCACCATCCGAAAAGGAGTCCGGCGTGACATTTAAAATACCCATAATCACCGTTTTCACCTGATAATCAATGACCTTTTTTCTTGTTTTTAATAAATGATAGGGTGAAACCTGAAAGGAACATGCAGGCAATTCAAATCCTCCCTTACAAAGCTAATTCATCTTAACGTTGATAAAAACAGTATAGCACAGCGTCCCGTTTCCTCAGCCGTAAAATTTTCTGACGCAAGCCAAACCCGGTGCGCTGGACATACACAAAAGAGGACCCGCAGTCCCGGTCCTCTTCCTGAATCAACTTCACATTGTTACCTATTGTTACCTGATCAGCCGCTCAGTCTTCGGCCTGATACAGTGGTGTACTCAGATATCTTTCCCCGTTATCCGGTACGACCACAACGACTTTCTTTCCTTTTCCCAGCTGTTTTGCGACCTGTACACCGGCATAAATGGCAGCTCCACCGGAAATGCCGGACAAAACGCCTTCTTTTTTGCCCGCAAGGCGCGCATATTCGAAAGCCTGTTCATTCGAAACATCAATCACTTCGTCATATATTTCAGTGTTCAGCGTATCCGGGATGAAGCCGGTACCGATCCCCTGGATCTTGTGCGGTCCGCCTTTTCCGCCATTCAGCACAGGTGAATCCTTAGGTTCAACCGCAAAAATTTTAATATCTTTGAACTTTTCCTTGAGCGCTTTCCCTGTCCCGCTCAACGTTCCGCCGGTACCGACGCCGGCTACAAAAGCATCGAGGGAATCAAAAGCAGCAGCTATTTCTTTTCCTGTTGTCAGATAGTGAATCTGCGGATTTGCCGGGTTTTTGAATTGCTGCGGCAAAAAATAGCCTTTTTCTTCTGCCAGTTCCTGAGCTTTAGCGATGGATCCCTTGATCGCCTGGGCACCTGGTGTCAGAATGACTTCCGCGCCGTATGCTTTGAAAAGTTTGCGCCGCTCAATGCTCATCGTTTCCGGCATCACAAGTATCGCTCTATAGCCTTTGACCGCAGCAACAAGTGCCAAGCCTATCCCCGTATTACCGCTTGTCGGTTCAATGATCGTATCATTCGGCTTCAGTTTCCCGTCTTTTTCTGCAGCTTCAATCATGGCGAGCGCAATCCTATCTTTGACACTGCTCCCGGGATTGAAGTATTCGAGTTTCGCATAAAGCTCCGCATCATTTTCTTCCGTCAGGTGATTCAAACGGACAATCGGTGTATTCCCGATTAATTCAGTAACTGAGTTAGCAACCGTCATGTGCTCGCTCCCCTTTAATTAAAAATCGTAGTAATCATGTATGATTTATATATTATAGTATCAATATTCTTTTTTCTCGTCAATTTTGGAGAAAATAAAAAGGTCAGCGGCAGGCCGAACTACTTCAGCATGGCCTCTAATTCTTCTTCGGAAAAATGATAACTGTTTTTGCAGAAGCGACAGACAGCATCCGCTCCTTGATCCTCTCTGATCATCGTCTGAATCTCCTGAATGCCCAGTCCGGCAATTGAATGGCCAAATTTTTCTTTTGTGCATGTGCATTTAAAATGGACCGGTGCGTGTTCAAGAACCTGATAATCGTGATCCGGAAACAGATCTTCAAGCAGGTTATCCGCTGTACGGCCTTCATCAATCAGCCTGGAAATCGGCGGAATTTCGTTCAGGTGCTTCTCTACCTTCCCGATCACGGATTCCGGTGCTCCCGGAAGGACCTGTATCAGAAATCCTCCTGCCGCCTTGACCGAGTGGTCGGGATTGACCAGCACACCAACACCGACAGCTGAAGGGATCTGTTCAGATCTTGCAAAGTAATAGGTAAAATCATCGCCTATTTCACCGGAAACGAGCGGCACACGTCCAGTAAAGTTTTCCTTGAGACCAAGATCCCTGACAACGCTTAGAAAACCTTTTGATCCGACAGCCCGCGCAACATCCAGTTTACCTTTTTGATTGAGATCAAAATGAACCTCGGGATTTGTTACATAGCCGCGCACATTTCCTTGTGTATCCGCGTCGGCAACGATCACTCCTATCGGTCCCTCGCCTTGCACCGTGACCGTTATTTTCTCGTCACCTTTCATTTGAACTCCCATCATCATCGTTGCCGTCATCGTCCTGCCAATCGCGGCGGTCGCAGTTGGCCAAGTCCGGTGTCTTCGCTGCGCTTCACTCACGGTATCTGTTGTTACCGCTGTAATGACTCTTAATGTTTTATTGCAGGCGAGAGCCCTGACAAAATAATCACTCATTCGCACCCATCCTTACTCTTTTTCTTAGCAGTCACATATGCTGATTGCGCTGATAGATCAAATACAGCCCTTTTAGTGTCAGCAATTTGTCTACATGATCAATAGCATCTGTTTCTTTGGAAACCAATGTACATAATCCTCCCGTTGCCACCACCACCGGTTCGGAACCTGACTGCCTTTTCATACGTGATACAATGCCCTCAACCTGGCCAACGTATCCGAAAAGGACGCCTGACTGCATGGCATGAATCGTATTGCGTCCAACAATATCCGGCGGTTTTGCAATTTCAATTCTCGGCAATTTGGAAGCTTTTTCATAAAGAGCCTCAGTGGAAATATTAATGCCAGGGGCAATGGCTCCGCCGATATAATCGGATCTCTCATCGATATAACAATAGGTAGTCGCGGTTCCAAAGTCGATTACGATGATCGGCGGCCGGTAATCATGGATGGCTGCTACCGCGTTCACAATCCGGTCTGCACCGATTTCTCTTGGATTATCATATTTTAGATTTAATCCAGTTTTAATGCCCGGCCCAACGATCAGCGGGCTGACATGAAAATATTTCTCGCACATCCGTTCCAAGGCAAAAAGGAGCGACGGCACAACTGTGGAAATTGCCGCACCGCTGAAATCACTGAAAGACAAGCCGCTGTATTGCAATAAACTATTTACAACCATTGCAAACTCGTCTTCTGTTTTTTCACGATCTGTGGAAATCCTCCAATGGTATTCGAGCTTTCCGTTATTGAAAACGCCCATCATAATATTTGTATTACCGACGTCGCACACAAAAATCAAAACGATCACCACCATTTAAAAAGAGACACCTCCTGTTTGGAAATGCCTCTCTCATTATATCATGATACATTCATTGAATGACTATCAGAGTTTCCGGTCGTCCGGATGATTATTCCCGTCCTCTTCATTAGGTACACTGCTATCCTTTGGGAGGATGTTGACTTTGATATCAGTCGACGGATCAGAATCGGTACCTGCCGATGGCCGGGTATTCGGATTGGAAGACGAATCACTATTCGGTTCTTCTTTTTCCTGATCACCATTTTGATGACCATAACGGTTCTTGCTTGGTTCAATATATTTTCCTGTTTCATACAATGACTTGATCTGTCCCTCATCAAGTGTTTCAACCTTAAGCAGTGTTTGGGCAATCAGTTCAAGTTTATCGCGGTGCTCCGTAAGCAGCTTCCTACAGCGGTCATACTGTTCCTTCACAATTTCCTGGACTTCGGAATCAATTTCGAAGGCGATTGTATCACTGTAGTTCTGCTCATTCTGCAAATCGCGGCCCAAAAAGACTTGCCCACCGTCATTATTTCCATACTGGATAGGGCCCAACTTTTCACTCATACCGAATTCTGTAACCATTCGCCTGGCGATATTTGTGACACGCTGTAAATCATTGCTGGCACCCGTGGATATTTCACCGAAAATCACCTCTTCAGCGACACGGCCGCCGAGCAACCCGCAGATTTTCTCCTCAAGTTCGGGCTTAGTCATCATGCCGCGGTCTTCCTTAGGCAAAGACACCGTATAGCCGCCCGCCTGGCCACGGGGAATGACTGTCACTTTATGAACCTCATCGGCACCGTTCAGGGCCAGACCAACGATCGTGTGCCCGGATTCATGGTAAGCAACAATGTTCTGTTCCTTTTTCGAAATGACACGCGACTTTTTGGCTACACCGGCAATGACGCGCTCAACTGCTTCGTCAATGTCTTCCATGGTGATCACTTTTTTGTTCGCCCGGGCCGCAACCAGCGCGGCTTCGTTAAGCAGGTTTTCCAGATCGGCACCAGAGAAACCCGGCGTCAATTTTGCAACAGTCTTCAGATCAATATCTTTTGCCAGAGGCTTATTGCGCGCATGAACACGCAAAACAGCTTCGCGTCCGATAAGATCCGGGCGATTGACCGGAATCTGGCGGTCAAAACGCCCGGGTCGCAACAGCGCCGGATCCAGAATATCCGGACGGTTCGTTGCGGCAATGATAATAATACCCTCATTAGCTCCGAACCCATCCATTTCGACAAGCAACTGGTTCAGGGTCTGCTCACGTTCATCATGGCCACCGCCCAGTCCAGCGCCACGCTGGCGGCCGACCGCATCAATTTCATCAATAAAAATGATACATGGTGAATTCTTTTTTGCCTGATCGAAAAGATCGCGAACACGCGATGCACCGACACCGACAAACATTTCCACAAAATCCGACCCGCTGATTGAGAAGAATGGAACCCCTGCTTCTCCTGCAACAGCACGTGCAAGCAATGTTTTACCAGTACCTGGAGGGCCTTCAAGCAAAACACCTTTCGGAATTCTTGCTCCGAGAGCTACAAATTTCCTTGGATCCTTCAAAAAATCAACAATTTCCACAAGTTCCTGTTTTTCCTCATCGGCACCGGCGACATCTTTAAATGTAACTTTCTTTTTATCCTCGGAATAAAGTTTTGCTTTGCTTTTTCCAAAATTCATCACACGGCCACCGCCGCCCTGCGCCTGATTCAACAGGAAGAAAATCAGGAAGAAAATGATCGCAAACGGAACCAGCGAAGTAAGGAATGTAATCCATCCGCTCGTTTGCTGGGCAGGTTTGACATCGAGATTTAGCTTATGGTGCACCATATTCGTAACTTGGTTGACTGCCTGTTCGCTTGCCGGAATATACGTTTTAAATGTTGTGTTTGAATCATAACTCTTCAGTCGTCCGGTAACCGCATAAACACTTCCTTCAGGCTGAAGGACTGCTTGGTCCACCTGGCCAGCACTCAAATTCTTTTCAAAAGCCGTATAAGTCATCGGCCTGACGCTTTTATTGTTTTCAGTCAGCCAGCTGACAATGCCTATAATAACAACAAAAATAAACAAATATATAATGATGTTCTTAAAAAGTCGATTCATGCCTTACCTCCTCCCGCTCTAACAAAACCATATTTTATAGTACCACATACAACTGGACGGCCTCAAGAAAACAACCCATTACAACCTCAAAAAATATCTGCCGGAATATCCGAAACAGCAGCCGGTTCCCGCACCGGTTTCACGATTTATAAATTTCCGGCTTCAAAATGCCAATGAATGGAAGATTCCGGTATCTTTCAGCGTAATCAAGGCCATAACCGACAAGAAAGGCATCGGGAACTGCAAAACCGGTCATGTCAGGCATTACAGGCTTGTTCCTTCTTGAGGGCTTGTTCAGAAGTGTGACAATTTTAATCGACTTGGCCTTCCTCGTTTTGAACAAATCCACCAGATAGCTTAATGTCAGACCGCTGTCGATAATGTCTTCAACAATAAGGATTTCCCTGCCTTCTACTGAAGTATCCAGATCTTTTAATATTTTTACTTCACCGGATGAAACAGTTGAGTTGCCATAGCTTGAAACATCCATGAAGTCAATTTCAATCGGAACACTAATCTGTTTGATCAGGTCTGCCATAAAAGGAAGCGCGCCCTTCAGAACGCCGATAACGAGAGGGAAACGTCCCTTATATTCTTCAGAAAGTTCCTCTCCGAAATCACGAACCTTTTTCTGAATTTCTTCTTCCGTAATTAATATTTCCCTGATGTCTTCCTTCATCCCTGAGTCCTCCCAAAATCATCAGTCGGCATGAAAACCAGCTTAAGATACATCCTTTCACAATCCGCTGTTCTCTGCGGCAGCTCCCGGGCCCTTCTGAGCAGAGGCAGCCAGAGTATCGTACCCCTGCCATCAACCACGATCGGCCAGTTTTCGCGTTTCTCACGGTCAACCTTCTCATTGATAAAAATACGCTGCACTTTCTGTGCGTGGCTCATGCCGTTCGCATTCATCCGGTCTCCGGTTCGCCAGGTCCTGACTCTGAGAGGGGTCCTAACATCGTGCAAATCAAGGATCAGGCTGTTGCGCCCCCCGTCGGTCACCTGAAATCCTCCGTCCAGAAAATCTGCAATCATCTTCCCTCCTGGCAACACTGTCGTTCCCGGTACCTGTATCAGCCGATCATAACCTTGATCCGGGCTTTGGGGCGAGAATCCAATGATACAGACACCATAAGATTTTCTGGCGATAAGGTTTTTTGGAAAAAAAGTACCGCCGGAAGCCCGGTCGGAACGCATAAGCTGTATTAAATTTTCGATATGTATAGATTGATGCAAGGGCTTTATTTGTCGGTTCGTGTAAAGATAATTTAATATTAGATGAATCATTCTCCTTTGTAAAGGCAATGGAATCGATAACAAAGCAGAAATTGACAATTTTACCTGATCAGTCTTTTTTTTCAGGATGACCTTTTTCAGATCATCCTTTGCAAGTCGCAGCAGGAGATCTTCATCCTCCGCAATTCTTTCACTTTCATATTGAAATTTAAGATGAACGGTCGGATTTTCGTTTTTCAGAAAGGGAAGAACCACTTTTCTGAATCGATTACGTGTATGATTGTCGGAGTTATTGGAAGGGTCATAGCGTGCCTTGATACCCCGGGATGAGCAGTAATTTTCGAGATCGCTCTTTGTCTGAGACAAGAACGGGCGGATCAGTTCAGCACAGGCAAAAGGGCGCCGTATCGGAATCCCGGATCTTGACATGCCGAAGCTCCCCCTTGTCTCCCGCATCAGCATTGTCTCAATCTGATCGTCGCCATGATGAGCCAGAACCAGTGCATCGGCATGAAATAGATGAACGGCTTCTGCAAACGCCCGATAGCGAAGCTCGCGAGCACCGGCTTCAGTGCTTAGCTTTTCTTCCAGGCTGTAGCGCTGCGCATCCACTGTCCTTCCATAAAAAACAAGATCGTTCTTCCTGCAAAATGCCGCAACATATTCAAGATCTTTCTGACTCTCAGCACCCCTCAGCCGGTGATTAACGGAAACAACAGCGAGCTCAAGCCCCCATTTTTCCCTCATCCCGCACAGGAAACAGATCAGCGCCATTGAGTCGGTCCCCCCGCTTACTCCTGCGACAAGCCGCATACCGGGCACGATCAACTGATGTTCTTTAATAAATTGTAGCACCCGTTCTTCAAAAGTCATTGCCCTTTTTCTCCCTATGAAACTTCTGCCTTTCTCCTGTTTAAAACCACACAATCAGGAATGGTTGAATGAGAGCCGGGGAAGCGGCTGCTGCACCGCTAGAAAGAAAATTAATCCGGCTGCACTAATACTTCCTCACCAGCAGGAAGTCTTTCTGAAAGACTATGATTACATGATAAAGATCATTACAAAGATAACATAAAGGCCAAGCATCAGCGAAGCCGCCAGCCACGCTTTTGCCCAGTCCTTCTTTCCACTGCGTTTGGCTGTCCGTTTTGGGCCGGCGGATTTCACAGAATTCTGCTTCTCCATGATTTGGCTCAACAATTCACGGCGCATCTGGTCAGCCGACGCATATTTTCCCAACAGAGCGCTTGTAACAATCTTTTGATAGGGCCCAAGCTGCGGGATCGTTTTGATCACGTGAAGCAACTGCTGTGCAGGATGGGCAGATTTCTCGAACCGGTGGCCCAGCGAAGCATAGATCATGATCATCCCGCATGCAAATAAATCGTAGGCTGGATCGGCTTTACGGGTGCCGAGTCCCCAATAACCGCGGTCATAAAACTCAGTATATTCTCTAATGGATCTTCCCACACGTGTCGCGCCTCCAAAATCAAGGCAGCGGATCTGATGTCCGGGGTCCATAAGCATTAGATTTTCAGGCTTTAGATCACCAAATACGTATCCCAAATTGTGGAGATTTTTCAACTGTCTTAATAACTGTACAAGAAAAACAGCAGTCCAGTCAAACGATTTCTGCAGCAATGCCTCATTCAGTGCTTTGCCTCTAAGATATTCCATGGCGCAGAATGCTATAGTTCTGCCTCCGCCCGACCAATCATCGGTATCATATAAACAAGGTCCCAGCGGCTCACCGCCAAGCCGGCTGAACCGTTTCAGAACATTCATTTCGGATATCAGCGAACCGCGATCTTTCGCCAATTTTACGGCTACAATACCCTGGTCTGTACTTGCCAGATAGACCGTCCCCTGCGCACCGCTTCCGAGCCTCCTGATCAATCGATAAGATTTTCCGTGCCATTTTCCATGCAGAATGGTTCCCGGCAGCAGCCGAAAATCATCTTGGTCCATCGTCATAGGCTTCATCTTCGAAAATCATGTCCCGCTTTGAAAGCAGTTCGAAACTTTTTGCCGCTTCCCTGATCGCCGGCCCTGTCGGTGTCACGCCATGTGTATCAATTTTAGAGAATACCCGGTCAATACTTTCAAGCTGTGGTGTCCAGCCAATCACTTTATGAACCGGTTTTCTTTTCCCGGGAAATAAATAAAGGCAGAACTGATTACTCCCGGTCCTCGCAGATAGGCTCAGCGACAGGTCCGTCAGTGCTTCCCGTACAGTTGGGAGCTTCGTTTTCATGCTCGCACTGGTGTCAACAAGAATGCAGACGTCAAGATCAATCGTCTCGCCCATCTCGTCAATGACTTCCATGACTTTACCCTGTTTTTCAGGAGGCAAATCCTCTACGGTTCCTGTATCCCCGAGTATATCCTGCAGTTCCTGATTGATCACGCCTTTAATTGTTTGCGTCATTGCCTGTTTCGTCACCATCTGCACGGTTTGTGCCAACTGTTTCGTCTGCACAATTTGGCTGATACCGCCGCCGGCACGGGCAATCTCTTCCACTTCGCGGAGTCCCCTGCTGTCTTCGGAATCGAAATGATCAAGAACACCAATCACGTTGACTGCGATGCCCTGTTCCCTGGCCAGCGCCGCCATTGCCGCCGGATCTTCTCCCTGATTGGAGCAGCCGTCAGTGATTAATAGAATCTGTTTTAAGTTTCCTTTTTTCATGATTTAAGCACCCCTTCCTGAATCTAGCATCATCTTAGACAGGAAAGGCTTTTTCTATACAGGCTCAGCTAACGTTTCTCATGTCTGGCCAACCCGCTCCTTCCTTAAAACTGTCGTTTCTTTTTCAGCACCCGGGGAAATCGAGGACCATTTTGGAATATGGTGGCTAATCCGTGCCGCAATAACCGTCATATCGTCATTAATTTGACCATCCGCCATTCGGATCACTTCTTCAAGAAGTAAATCAGCAATTGCTTGAGGATTATCTGTCTGCAGTTCTCTAATCTTTCTTTTAACCCATGCTTCTTTATTTTCAATCTGTTTCTGCGCATCAAAAATACCGTCACTCATCATGATCAGTAAATCCCCCGATTTCAGTTGCTCGGTCCGGACATCGACATCGAACTCTTCAATCATTCCGATCGGCAGATTTCCCGCGTCAAGCATGAAGACGTGACTGCCACGCTTAACAAAGCTGGGATTAGATCCAATCTTCAAAAATTTTGATTTCGCATTCTGCAAATCAATCAATGCCAGATCCAGAGTTGCAAAAATCTCTTCTGTCGAGCGCAGCGACAAAATAGAATTAATAGATTTAATGGCCAGGGTTTCATGAATGCCAGACTTTAACACTTTTGCCAGAAGCTGAAGTGTCTCTTTGCTCTCGGCATCTGCACGTTCTCCATTGCCCATTCCGTCACTGATTGCCAGCGCATACTTCCCAGAACCGATATCAAAAAGTGCAAAGTTGTCCCCTGATACAAAACCACCCCCTCGCGCTGCTGTTGCGGCACCGGTTTCTATGTCATACGCTTTAGCAGAAGCAAAAGCCGCACGGCACGGCCCTCCAGAAAACTCGGAGCTGCTCCTCTTCTCAACGACTATTCCCTCCCCTAAAATTCCCGATAACATGGGCGCAATCACTTTTTCACACGCTTGATAATCATCCTGCGGCAACAGCATCTCAATGTCCACTGCTCCGGACTCAAGACTGTATATCTCTACACTTTCCACCAGCAGCCCGGCCCCGTTCAGTTTCGCAAGAATGATTTCTTCCTGCCAGTCATGAAGTCCGCGTTCACGCTTCATCTCGCCTGCAAAATCGCGCATAACCTGGGAAACACCATGCAGCTGATCGGCGACCAGCCTGCGGCTCTCCTTGACTTGCCTCATCATCCGCTTCCTCACTTCCTCCAGCCCCTGCTCCCGTGAAATCAAATCCATTGTCTTTTCTGATCGGGCACAGTGATCCCGCCATTCGCGGTGGAGCCTGGCATTCTCCCCTTTTCGCCCGGCACGGGATTCATCCCTGAGCTGCAGCATCAGCTGCCGTGTCTGTGCAGCATTCTTTACCCAACAGTATTCTTTCTTGAAACAATTTCTGCAGGACTTTGCCGTCACTTTGCTCAAAAAAACTTCTTCTTCCCCCGGAACTTCTTCGGCAGGCGGTGAAAAACTTTTAGCCAGCATCTGAAACAGGCTTGAAAATTGTTCAACACGGCTTACCGTTGCATCTCTTAATTTTCGGATATATTGCTGCTGCTCTTTCTGATACTCCCGTGTTCCGGGAATATAAAAAGAAAGCCGTTGGATCAGTTCCTTCGGTGTTGCCAGAAAGAGAAGCACAGCAGTCAGTGAATCAATCACTTCTCCACTCAGGTTACTGTAACCGCCTCCATACAGGCCAATCAGAAGTGTGGCAATGATTAGCCCTGCTGCTGTCCCCATTTTCCCTGCTTCTTTCATCAGGCCCCCCAGCACACCCGAAAAAGCAAGAAGGCTCATCTGATAGAGGCTGGTCACACTCGCCATACCGACAACCAGCCCGATTACAACACCGACGGTCGAACCGATAGCTGCCCCACCCGCCGATGCGAAAAGCAGAACAGCGTACCGCGCCAGGACATGATCGACCGATATGCCCAAAGTCGTCCAGCCGATTGTTCCCGCTAGAATTGAAGAGAGCAGAATAACAAAACAAATCATCTCCTCATTTTTGTAGAGCTTGCGGCTAACCCTTGCTGATAAAAGAGGCACACTCTGCATGAAAATCAACATCACCAGAAATGCGAGGGAAGATTCTGCGGCAGCTGTCAGAGCATCCGACCAGACAAGGTCCAGTGTGAAAACCGCCTGATACAACAGCCGGACAAAAAAACCAATAAGGAGGACAAGAACAGGGAGCCATCTGCCCTCTTTATTTTTCATCAAAGTCTGCATCATTTTCCAGGCAACAAGAAAAGCAAGGAGTGCAAGTACAGCATAAAAAGCCTGTCCGACCGATACAGTGAGCGCTCCGGCTATTGGAGCAGCTGAAACTCTCCATTTTTTCCTTCGGTTCAGCCAGAAGATCGTTGCAAAAAAAGGCAGGATAAAGGGAGTCAGGGTGGAAAGGATCACTGCTCGTCCGAGTAAAAAGCCTGCGATCAGAAAGAAAAATTCCGTACGGCAAAAAAATTTCAAGACCGCGGTGCGCAGTGCCCTGATTATTCTGTGGTTTCCTTGGACAGGCTGTCTCCCGGCTTCCATCGAGCCTGACACTCTTTCTCCAAAACTGAATGATCTTTGAATCATGCCTCTCGCCACCCTCAGCTTAATATTGTATGATCCATTAAAGCACATCAGTCAATCATAATTTGTCATAAAAGCAACGCCCGCAGCAAAAAAACTTCGACGTGATTCTTCCGTGTTAGCCATGTTGAATGCCGATGCGCCGGACCCGTCGCGTTTTCTCACGCCAATCATCCCATACTCATGCGGAAAGCGGGCGAATCATCCCTAACGTGCAAAAATAAAGGCACTCAGAATATTGTTCTGAGTGCCTGATGACGCGTTATATTATACGATCGGCCGAATAACCGCTTTACCCTCGGCGTGCACCGCGGCCGCCCCGTTTGGATTCAGTCTGGCGCTTAATAGTCGAAAGCCGGTCTTCACTTTCTTTTAGATAGCGGGAGATTTTGTCCTCAAAGCTGGGCGCATGTGTAAACCGTTTTCCACCATTTTTCGGGGCCCGCGACGTACTTCTAGGCCTTTCGGGTTTATCAACAGCTTTGCGGATCGACAGACCAATCTTTCCGTCAGGTGCAACCTGCAGCACTTTCACTGTGACTTCATCACCGATTGACAGAACATCGTGAATGTCTTTAACATACCGATCCGCAACCTCACTGATATGAACCAGCCCGGTCTTGCCATCGGGCAAATCAACGAAGGCTCCAAAGTTTGTAATCCCCGAAACTTTACCCTTCAGCTTGCTGCCTGCTTCAATTGACATAAAAAAAAGCTTCCTCCTAAAATGGTATCCCTCATTATTGTATTATACATAGTAAAAAAAGAGCCTGTCAATGTCCGCTATGGCTCGGTTTTGAAAAAATAATTTCGCCTTTTTTAGATAACAAATAATCCTGGTGTGCAATTTCGCCAATATAGTTCTTGTTGTGTAAGAGGTTGATGCGTTTTTTAAGCTGTGCGATGTTTTGTTCTGAGACGCTGACCTGTTTCTCCAGCGCGGCTTTCTGCTCCAGTGTACGATTTAGCTGGTGGCTCTGTGAGGCAAGAGATGACAGCATAAATGAACCTGCTGCAGCAACAATAATCGCAAAAGCGATCAGGCGCCGGATGAGACCCTTTCGATGCTTTCTCACCCTTTTTTCTGCAATCTCCTGCGACCGGAAATAATCTGTCTGAAGATGCATTACTCGCTGCGATTCTGCCTGGTTCATTCCCATCCCCCTATCTACGCCTCGTAATCACCGCCACCCATTTCATGATCTTCCGGCGGATTCCAATCATCTTTTTTTCCATGCTGGCCAACCATTTCCCCGGCAGAAGCAATCGAGCAATCCCCCGAAGAACTTTAAACGGCAAGAGCAACAGAAACAATAAGATTTTCAGAATAGCGTTTACTGTCATTCTACACAATCTATAGACGAGCTTCAATAGAAAATAAAGAGGATAGAGCAATAAAATATAGACAGACTTTATAATAAAACGTCCTAATCGGACAACGACTGCCAAAATACTGTCGAAGAAGTACAGAAACGGTCTTTCCAGAATCCATTTATAAAAAGAAAACCCAAGAGCGACACCCAGAAACAAATAAAAACGCAGCACACCCTCATTTGCAGGCAAGAGTAGGGCAAACAGCAGCAATGCCTGAATGATCCAGAAAAGAGGATCGGTCGCCAGCAGAATCCAGCGCTTTTTTCCACGCGGATGAACAAAATGCTGATAAATCGAAAAAGAAGCGCCTATCCATACACCCATCAGAACCATCAGGCCAAGGGATCCGAATTGTTCATTCAGCGTCATCGAAACAGTTTTCCGAAAAAGCCCTTATTTGACTCTGCGGCCGGCTCATCCAGATAGCTGATTTCGAGTATTTTCCCTTCGATTGCCACCATACCCTGCTCAACATTCAAATTCTGCATTTTTAACGCCGTACCTTTAACCGCGAGAAAACCCATCACCGTCTCCAGCAGGAATTCTTCGTGGTCAAAGCTTTCTACATGCTTGACGCCTGTTATTTCAATCGTTTTCCTGTTTTTTACCACAATATCATGATTTTGCAGCGGCTTGTCTTTATTGGGTGCCTGAGATGGATAGAATTGATTCATTGGACTCCCTCCTCTTTTCCATACCGTATGAGGAAGCTGTCCAGTTTAGAACCCAAGTCAGGCCCTGCCCGAAAAAGCTGTTACCCTTTATTATCTGCCTGCTGTTCACTGATTAATTCGTACAGAGAGTCAGCTTCTTCTTTTTTTACCGATTCTTTCAGAAGTGTAACCTTCACTTTTGTCTGCTTCTGACCGAAGTGAAGAGTCAGCATGTCACCTGCACTGACATTGGAGCTTGCCTTACCTGGCTGGCCGTTTATATCGACACGACCCTGGTCCGCCAGTTCCTTGGCAACCGTGCGCCTTTTGATCAGGCGAGAAACTTTCAAAAATTTATCAAGCCTCATTTTTTTACAGCATCCTTCAGTTTATTCCCCGCCCTGAATCCCGGAACTTTTGTTGCCGGTATGGTAATTGCTTCGCCTGTCTGCGGATTGCGCCCGGTGCGGCTGGCTCTTTCCCTGACTTCAAAAGTTCCGAATCCAACAAATTGAACCTTCTCGTTTTTGTTTAATGCAGAAATGATTTCCTCCAGTGTTTCATTAACGATTTTTTCCGTTTCTTTCTTAGATACCCCGGTTTGTTCTGATACTTTCTGAATCAGTTCGTATTTGTTCATGCTTTATTCCTCCGTTTATATTACAGATATCTGCCCGATTCAGACATCTGCCTGTTTTTTTCTTCACTCTAGCATAACACAAGCCACGATCACAGTTCATCTTACCCGCATCCGTGCAATGGACTTTCTCCCCCCTCGTTTTTTTTTGAGGACTTTCAGAAGGCAGAGACCCAGCCGGTCGCCAATCATTGGATAGCGGTGTAGCTCTGCCGGGCTGAAATAACATAAAGCCGGCAGCAAAGTGTTGATAGGAGACCCGATACACCATTCAACTTTTTTGAAGAACAGTGCTGCGCCTGTCAGATCAGGCAGCTCTCTTCTTTTGTTTCCAGTACCAATGCCCTCCACCTTTGCCCTGAATTCTAAAATGGATTATACCATAAGTTATCTATTTTGATGGAATATGAAAAGAGTTTTATTTTTGTCCACAGGGACAGTAAAAAAAGAGGCCATATCCTGCCTCTTTTCAGATTTTTTCATTTACATTTCAAAATTGTGCCCAATGACGCTTTTTCTCAATGTTCCATCTGCCGTCCCAGAAATCCGGCTGCGGTCTCCGACAATTTTACTTCCACATCGCCAAGCGACCCCTGATCCTTATCAACCAAAATCACCGTGCCGATGGGATCACCGCCCGCAATAATCGGGGCGATAACATATGGGCCCACAGCCGTATTCTGTCCTTCAACCAGCGGTTCATTTTTGCCCTGCTCAATTGTGGTCTGGCGGAATTCCATTGCCCTTTCCGGTGCTGCAAGAATACGCTTATCAAGAAAATCCTTTTTGGGTCCGCCGGCGAGTGCGATCACTGCGTCACGGTCGCTGATGATCGCCAGTTTGCCCGAATTGTCTGCCAGTGATTCGGCATACTCTTTTGCGAAATCACCGAGTTCGCTCATCGGTGAGTATTTTTTCAAAATGACTTCCCCATCATGGTCAACAAAAATCTCCAGGGGATCTCCTTCCCGGATGCGCAGCGTACGGCGTATTTCTTTCGGGATCACAACACGCCCAAGATCATCAATTCGGCGGACAATACCAGTTGCTTTCATATTAAGGATATCCTCACTTTCCATTGTGGAGGCTATTCAGATCTTTGATGATCGGCAACGGTTGCTTGCCCAGCTTTATACCCGCGCCTGATCTGAACGCCCGTTCATGATCATCTATTCCTTGAAATTATTATCTGCGCACCCGGCCAATCTATGCATGTTCCGCCAAAATTAACCGGCTTTTTCCGGTGTCTTTTGCATTTTAATGATCTCTTTCAGCAGATCCAGTGCTGCATCAAGCACTTGGCTGTTCATCGCACTTTCTTTTATGGTGAGTTTCATCTTCGTATTGGCAGAACCGAGGCCGATCCCAGGCCCCATCCGGCTGATTGACTTGAAAAGCAATTCCCGATCCAGTGATTTCCAGCCTTTTTCCGAGAATACGACGCTCAGTCCGCCATTTGTCTGCTTGATGTCTTCAATCATCAGTTGGTCCGCAATCACACGCAGCAAAGCTGCTTTGAGCAGGTCAGCCACTTCCTGCGGATAATCTCCGTACCGGTCAATCATCTCGTCTTCAATATCCTGAATAGACTGCATGCTGTCCGCTGCCTTAAACCGCTTGTACATATCAATCTTCTGAATCGAATCCTTAATGTAGCTGTCGGGGATATAAGCATCGGCGTCAATTTCAATGGATGCACTGACTGGTCTTTCGGCGGGCTTCTGAATGCCCTTCCGTTCATCGACCGCATCTTTAAGCATCTGCGAGTACAGATCGAAACCTACAGAGTCAATAAATCCATGCTGCTGGGCGCCAAGCAGGTTGCCAGCACCTCTGATCGACAAATCCCGCATCGCTATCTTGAATCCGGAACCGAGTTCCGTGAACTCCTTAATGGCCTGCAGGCGTTTCTCGGCAACTTCGTTCATCACCTTGTCCCGTTGATACGTAAAGTAAGCATAAGCGACACGGTTCGAGCGACCGACCCGTCCGCGTAATTGGTAAAGCTGCGCCAGACCCATTCTGTCCGCATCATAAACAATCAATGTATTGACGTTCGGAATATCAACCCCGGCCTCAATAATCGTCGTGCTGACCAACACGTCGTCCGTGCCGTCGAGAAAATCGATCATTGCCGATTCCAGCTCAGATTCCTTCATCTGGCCATGTGCAAAAGTCACCGCAGCATCCGGAACAAGAGAAGAGATCAGCTCCGTCATTCTTTGAATCGTTTCAACACGATTGTAAAGAAAATAGATCTGCCCACCGCGTGCCATTTCCCTCTCGATAGCTTCCCGGACGAGCATTTCATTGTATTCTGTCACATAAGTCTGGACAGGGAATCGATTTTCCGGCGGTGTTTCAATAATCGACAGATCCCGGACGCCCAGCATCGACATGTGAAGTGTCCTAGGAATAGGTGTCGCCGTCAGTGTCAGGACATCAATATTCGCTTTCAGCCGTTTAATTTTTTCCTTATGGGTCACACCGAAACGCTGTTCTTCATCGACAATCAGCAGCCCCAAGTCCTTAAACTTCACATCTTTTGAGAGCAGACGGTGCGTTCCGATTACCATATCAACTGTTCCGGTTTTCAGACCTTTAAGCGTATCCAGTTGCTCTTTTCGTGAGCGGAAACGGCTCAGAACTCCAATCGATACAGGGAATTCTTCGAAGCGTTCGCGTGACGTTTCATAGTGCTGCTGAGCAAGAATCGTGGTCGGGACAAGAAAAGCTACCTGTTTCCCATCGGCTATCGCCTTGAATGCGGCCCTCAGTGCCACTTCGGTTTTCCCGTAGCCAACGTCTCCGCAAAGCAGCCGATCCATCGGTTTCTCTTTTTCCATATCTTTTTTTATCTCATCTATGGCTTGGAGCTGATCCGCTGTTTCCTGATACGGAAAAGCCGCCTCAAACTCGTGCTGCGCCGGGCCGTCTTTTGTAAAGGCATGCCCCTTGCTGGCTTCACGCTGCGCGTACAGTTTGATCAGGTCGTCGGCAATGTCCTGTATTGACGATTTTGCTTTGTTCTTGACCTTTTTCCATTCACTGCCGCCCAAAGCATAGACTTTTGGTTCTTTACCTTCGGAACTGACGTATTTCTGAACCTGATCAATATGCTCAACGGGTACAAAGAGTTTGTCGTTTCCTTTGTAGATAATTTGCAGATAATCTTTGTGCGTGCCGTTAACCTCAAGCGTTTCAACACCCGCGTAGCGGCCGATTCCGTGGTCGACATGCACTACATAGTCGCCGACTTTTAGTTCGTTATAATTTTTCAAGCGTTCCGCATTGGATATTTTTCTTCCTCTGCGTTGTGTTTTCGGCGCTTTTTTCGTAAAAACCTCTTTCTCGGTAATGACAGCAAGCTTCTGAAGAGGTAATTCGAAACCGTTTTCCAATCCCCCTGCGACAATCTGGATACGGCCGAATGCCGGCAATGCATCCGCTTCCGCAGATTCAGCTTTGATTCCATAATCCTCAAGTACCCGTGTCAGTCGTTTTGCCCGCTCCTGATCAGAAGCCAGAAAAACAACGGCAAATTCACTTTTCAACCATCGGTCGGTTTCGGTTTTCAGCAAATTAATCTGCCCGTGAAAATTCTGCATGGAACGACAGGTAAAATTGATGACGTTCTGCGGCTGAAACTGCCCGTGATAGCGCAAAAACAAGGAAAGAAGAAGCAGCGGCCGGTGCAGATGTTCAGCCAGTGCCGACCCGTCCATGGTCAGCGGTACGCCCCCGACCATTTCTCCTTTCTGCAGCATTTCCACCAGCCATTCGGCTTCCTCACGATCCAGCTGCTGTGTCATTTCCTGTATCCTGCTGATCTCATCCAAAATGATCAGTGCGTTCTGAGGCAAATAATCGGAAATCGTTGTCGCTTTATTATAAAAAAGAGCTGTATATTTGGCCATATTCTGAAAAGACTGATGCTGCTTCAGCGCTTCAATGTCTGCTCCGGTCCGGTCATTCAGCAGATTCCTGACCTCAGGATCACCAGTCCTTGATAGCGCTTTAATCAGAGCAGCTTCAAGTGCAGTTGCTGCACGATCAAATCCTTCATCATAAAGGAGAAGTTCGCGGGCAGGGCCAATAACAGGCGCCACATTCAGCATGTCCAGTGATCGCTGTGTTTCACTGTCAAAGAACCGAATTGAATCCACTTCATCATCAAAGAGTTCAATTCTAAGCGGATGTTCCTCCGTCAACGGAAATATGTCCACAATGCCGCCTCTAATGCTGAACTGGCCGGGCCCGGTAACCATTGATTCCCGCTCATAACCCAGCGCAGAAAGTTTTGTGGCCAACTGATCAAGATCAACCTGTGCCCCATTCTTCAGGCGGATCAAACTGGCCTTCCACAAATACGGAGGTGCAAGCAAACGTTTCAATCCGGCTACCGGAATGACAATCAGGCTTTTCTTTTCCTCCGCCAAATGATTCAGCACGTCAATGCGCTGGGCTAGCAATTCCGGACTGGCAACGGCCATTTCTGATGCGATCAGATCATTCGTCGGGTACAGAAAAAGCTCCTCCGGGTCCACCAGCCCCGACAAATCATTATATAGTTTCTGCCCCTGATAAAGATTATGTGTTACAGCAATGAGTGTTCCCGGCCGCTCGCGATACATCGCGGCAATCCAGAGTGACTTTGCGCTTCCGGACAGCCCCGACACGAGTTGCTGATCCATACCGCTTTCGTACCCGTCGAGAACGGTTCTAATTTCATTGATCTTCCGTTCATAAAAGGTGCTCAGGCCAAACATTGGCAGTCCTCGCTTTCATTAAACCGAAAAACGCTTTGGCACGCTGCCAAAGCTTCTGCATTATTTCTGTTTTGATTATTTCCATGCAAAGTTTCACTTATTCGCATTATATTCGCTCATCACTTTCGGAAAAGGTATAGTCAGCCAGGCGGCCGCCGCTTCAGAAGCACGTTCAACCGCTTCTGTAATTGGCGCTTTTTCCTCTTCTGTAAAACCATTCAGCACATAATTAACGACCGCCTGTCGGGATCTTTCCGGATGACCGACACCTACCCTAATTCTTGCGAATTCCTGAGTGTGGAGATGCTGGATCAATGACTTTACGCCATTGTGACCTCCTGAGCCACCTTTCTGCCTCAAGCGGATTTTTCCTACTGGCAAATCCATATCATCATGAACAGCAATAAGATCTTCGGCAGTCAGTTTGTAGAAGCGAGTCAGTGGCCCAACAGCCTCTCCTGAAGCATTCATATAAGTGAGCGGCTTAACCAGTAACACTTCTTCTCCGTCGATAGTCCCTTTGCCGAACAGAGCATTGAACTTGCTGCGAGTCAGGCTGATACGATATTTAGCGGACAGTTCATCGATCACTTCAAATCCTATGTTATGCCTCGTATGCGCATATTCAGAACCAGGATTGCCCAGCCCGATAATGATTTTCACAATTTTCCCTCACTTTCCCCCGGGTAGTCGTAGAGAGCCCGGGGATCGGCAGAAATTCAGGCGCAGCCATCAGCGACCCGCTCTGCCGTTTTATGCCAGCCGTGCGCTATCCCATGGTATGAAAAAAGACGTAACTCAAATCGTTACGCCTCGTTTCATTTTGTGACGGAACCGCCTTATTCAGCAGGCGTTTTTTCAGTTGACGAAGTTTCAGTACTTGTTGCCGGAGCTGCTTCAGTTTCTTCAGTATTTTTGCCACTGTAGGATACAGATACAACAACGTCTTCAGGTTCGCCAAGAATCTTGTACCCGGATTCGGGAGCAATATCGCTAATTCTGACATTGTCGCCAACTGTCATTTTAGAAACATCGACTTCAATAGCGTTCGGCAAATCTTTTGGCAACGCGCGCACCGTCAGTTCAGACAGTTGGTGGTTAACGACAATTTCGCCAACTTCAACAATTTCAGCGCCCTTGATGACGACAGGGACGACAGCATCAATCGTTTCATTTACATTGATTGCCAGAAAATCAATATGCTGAATCGTGCCTTTTAGACTATTGTACTGGAGATCATGAGCCATCACCGTATACTTTTTACCATCAGCAATGTTCAGAGTAATAATTGCATTTCTGCCTTCATTGCGAAACAGTTTGCTGACTTCACCGGCATTTACCGAGATGGACTCGCTTTCCGTTGTCTTGCCATAGACTACTGAAGGAATTTTACCTTCCCGTCTCAATTGCTTTGCGATCGATTTTTTTGAATCATCGCGAATGGCCGCATTTAATGTTGCCATGTATTGCACATCCTTTCAAACCCAATAATTATATTTTTTAAGCAGCCTTGTCCAGCTGAATGGAAACCCGTATCCTGCCAGACAACCACCCTGCATCAGTTAAACAGACGGCTGACCGAAAGTTTCTCATGAATGCGGATGATCGCTTCACCAATGAGCGGGGCAACAGACAGCTGAACAATCTTTTCGATTTTCTTTTCTTCAGGCAGCGAAATAGTGTTGGTAACAACTAGTTCGCTGATTGCAGATGCCTGGATCCGTTCGATGGCAGGTCCTGATAGAACAGGGTGCGTACAGCAAGCATACACCTTTTTTGCGCCGCGCTCAACCAGAGCATTTGCTGCCAGCGAGATTGTTCCAGCGGTATCAATAATATCATCAATGATGATCGCCGTTTTACCCTGAATATCCCCGATAATGTTCATGACTTCCGAAACATTCGGGCGCGGGCGCCGTTTGTCGATAATCGCAATCGGCGCTTTCAGTCGATCAGCCATTTTTCTCGCACGGGTTACGCCGCCGTGATCCGGAGAAACAACGACAACGTCATCGATCTTCTTGCTTAAGAAATATTCGGACAGTGTTGGGACACCCAGCAGCTGATCAACCGGAATATCAAAGAAGCCCTGAATCTGAGGCGCATGGAGATCCAATGTCAAAATTCTTGTAGCACCGGCCGTCTCCAGCAGGTTGGCAACAAGTTTCGCGGTAATCGGTTCCCTGGAGCGGGCTTTGCGGTCCTGTCTCGCATAGCCATAATACGGAATGACAACATTAATTGTTTTCGCGGAAGCTCTCTTCAGCGCATCAATCATAATCAGAAGTTCCATCAGGTGCTGATTGACGGGATCGCAGGTCGACTGAATGACGTAAACCTCACTGCCCCGGATGCTCTCTTCAATGCTGATCTGAATTTCACCGTCACTGAACGAGGAAACAAGACATTTACCGAGTTTAATCCCGATGTGCTCGGCAATTTGTTTGGCGAGATCGGGGTTGGAATTAAGACTGAATACTTTCAAATTAGGATCTAAATAGCTGACCATCCTGATAGTTCCCTCCAGTTAGTTGTTTGTTCTGTAATTCAGCTTCAGCGCATAGTTCTCTTTGTTTGTTTGCCGCGACCGCGCAATCGCCAGCGCATCCGCATTTACAGATTCTGTAATCGTGGATCCGGCAGCAACAAACGCACCGGTCCCGATCGTTACCGGTGCGACAAGATTGGCATTGCACCCGATAAAGGCACCGTCCCCGATGATGGTCGCAAATTTATTTTTTCCATCATAATTCACAGTAATGGTACCGCACCCCATATTAACATCTGCTCCCAGCGTCGCGTCACCAAGATACGTTAAGTGAGACGCTTTGCTTCGCTCGCCGACTTCGGATTTTTTCACTTCGACAAAGTTGCCAATCTTCGCCTGATTGTGAATTCTGGACAGCGGACGGATATGAGCGAACGGCCCGATCTGTACATCATCGCCGATCCAGCTGTCTTCCAGAACCGACTGATCAATCTGAGTATCAGAACCAATGGTGCAGTTCGTAATCTCGGTATGGGGGCCGATGACGCATCCGCTACCGATGTTCGTATCGCCCTTAATGACCGTACCCGGATAAATGATCGTGTCTCCACCAATGGAGCATTCGGCGGACAAGTAAGTGGTTTCCGGATCAATCAGTGTGACACCCTGTTCCATATGTTTCCTGTTGATCCGCATCCGCATATATTTTTCGGCTGCCGCCAGCTGCACGCGATCATTTACCCCGACTGTTTCCTCAAACCGTTCCGTAGGGTAGGCAAGAACCTTCTCAGACGCCTTCACCAGAAGGCCAATGACGTCAGGCAGATAATATTCTCCCTGCGCATTGTTATTGCCCACCTTGCTAAGCAGTTTAAACAGCAAACGATTATTAAAGCTGTAAATTCCGGTATTGATTTCCTTTACCTTTTTCTCTTCATCCGTAGCGTCCTTGTCCTCGACAATTTTCTCCAGGCTTCCGGTAGCGGAACGGATGATCCGGCCGTACCCTGCAGGGTCTTCCAGCCTTGCGGTCAAAACAGCTGCTGCTGCGTGCTCTTTTTCCTGAAAATCAATTAGTTTCTCAACCGTTTCATGAGTGATCAGCGGCGTGTCGCCATAAAGCACGATCGTCGTTCCATCCAAACCGCCCAACTGTTCCGAAGCTTGCAAAACCGCGTGAGCCGTGCCCAGCTGTTCTTTCTGAAGAATGCAATCAGCGTCGTTTCTGACACAAGAACGGACGTCTTCAGCTCCATGGCCTACAATCACAAACACTTTTGAGAAACGTGCCTGCCCGATCTCATCAACCACATGGCGAATCATCGGTTTCCCACAGACTTGGTGCAGCACTTTATATAATTTCGATTTCATTCTGGTTCCCTTGCCGGCAGCCAGAATGACCGCATACCGAGTTGACATGATAGACCCCCATAATGAACCTAAACTCCTTTTTAGACTATAGCTTAAATAACGCCCTTTTTCAAGGAGGATAAGCACGTAGCCGGAGGGCAAAAAGCTGTTGCCGTAGTGCAGAATATACTGAAACGCAATCTGTTCGAAGACTATTCCCGCAGTACATTTTGAATAAAAAAATGGGAACCAAATCAATTGGCTCCCTTCCGAAATGATGCTTGTTTTAGGATGCACCCGCCTGCTCAAAGGACGGATCCTCCGCACATGCCTGCTGATATTCGGCCAGTACCGCAGCCTGTATTTTTTCGCGTGTTCCCGGTGTAATCGGGTGTGCTATATCCCTGAATTCACCATCAGGCGTTCTCTTGCTCGGCATGGCGACAAACAGCCCGTTATTCCCATCAATGACGCGGATATCATGCACAACAAATTCTTTGTCAATTGTTATTGAAGCAATCGCCCTCATTCGGCCATCTGTATGAACCAGCCGCAGCCTGACATCTGTAATTTCCATCATTCAGACACCACCCTTTCATGAAATCCAAAGCCCCTTAATAGAGGTTTCAACATGAAAGGGTGAATTCCTGCAAATAGCAATAGGTATTTCAAATATTTTCAAAGTATTTCCATCGCTCGGATCGTTCATGCCTGCTCTTTCGGCGGTTTCATGTTCCGGACCACTTCCATGACATTGCCATCTTCCATAAACAGCCTGTCTTCCTGCTCAATAATGGATAACTTTAATAACGAGATATAGTGATCCACCAGCTTGGGCTGCTCATCTTTCTTTTCAACAAAAACCGCCATTCCTGCGACAGTCGCGCCAAATTCCTTGGTCAGATTCATCATGCCCTTCATCGTCCCGCCGGCTTTCATAAAATCATCGACGATCAGAACGTGTGCCCTTTCCTTCAGACTTCTTCTGGGCAAAACCATAGTCTGAATCCTTTTCGACGATCCTGAAATATAATTAATGCTGACAGTCGATCCTTCAGTCACCTTGCTGCTCCTGCGAACGACAATGACCGGAACATTGCACTGTGAGGCAACTGCATAAGCCAGTGGAATACCCTTTGTTTCCATAGTCATGATCGTATCAACCTTATCCTCAGCATAAACCGAAGCAATCAGGCGGCCAATCGCATTAACCACATCAGGTCTTCCCAGAATATCCGTCATGTACAAATAACCGCCAGGAAGCAGCCGGTCGGGATTTGTCATTTGTTCTTTCAAATCCCCCAGCAAGATCCGGGCTTCACTGCAGCTCATGCATGGCAGATAGCTGACACCGCCCGCAGCTCCGGCTAATGTCTGAAGTTTGCCGACGCCCTGTGATTCAAAGTTCTCTTTTATAATGGTCAAATCCTCACTGATTGAGGATTTTGCTGATTCATACCGTTCGGAAAAATAAGAAAGCGGGATAATCTGGTGCGGATGTTGCAGCAGAAATCCTGTCATATCTACTAGTCTGCTGCTTCGCCTGAGTTTCATGGTAATCCTCCAAACACGAATAATTTAAAACAATTCTACTCCATTATTCGTATTTAGACAAGAGTGTAAACGGTTTACACAGACGGACGGCATAGACTTGCGAACAATAACCCTTCATGCCGTTCAACAGTCTCTGCATCCGTGATTCGTGTTGTGTCAGCCCGAACACCGTCGGACCGCTTCCACTCATCAGAATCCCTTCCGCCCCAATTTGCCGCATGTGCTCTTTGATTTTTGCAATTTCAGCCACTTTTTTCATTGTTACTGTTTCAAGTGTATTGCCAAGCAGCCGGCAAATGGCAGAAAAATTATTTTCCGCAATCGCCTCAACCATCGCATCCACGTCGGGATGCATCGCCGGCAGCGTATCCCATTCTTTATAAATTTGTCCCGTCGCAACTGAAACATCAGGTTTTACCAGAATGACCCAGCAAGGCGGCAGTTCAGGAAGCAGACTGATTTCTTCGCCCCTGCCCGTCGCAAGCGCCGTCCCTCCTTTAACGCAAAAAGCTACATCCGATCCGATTTCTCTGGCTACTTCAAGCATATCTTCATAGCTCATTCCAAGCTGCCAGAGTCGATTGAGCGCCCGGATAGCCGCGGCCGCATCGCTGCTTCCGCCCGCGAGCCCGGCTGCGACGGGAATGCGCTTCAGTATCGTCATTTCTATGCCTCTGCGCACAGAATACCTCTCTTTGATCAGCTGCGCGGCCTGATAGGCAAAATTCCGGTCATCTTCAGGAACATAGGGGGCAGACGAATGCAGAATAATCCGGTCATCACCCGGAAGGTCGCTGCATTCCAGTCGATCCGCCAGATCAATCGTCGCCATGACCATACGCACTTCATGATAGCCGTCGTTTCGCCTGCCAAGCACATCAAGGGATAAATTTATTTTTGCCGGCGCTTTTTCAAGTACTTTCAAACAATCCCCCCGCTTTATTTTCACTCTCTCCCTATTCATAATAAATGAAACCGTCTATAAGAAAAAGGGGTCCGTACCCTTATCGGGCAGAAACCCCTTTTTTCATGCTCAATCATTGTGCTTTCCAGCGCCAGTCAGCTGCTGTTCAGCTATTTCGATGGCGCGCCGTACCATATTTCCCGCATCGCGGGCCCGGATACCGCCCCATCCTTCATTCTTGACCGTATCATAAAAACCCAGCTCTTTGGCAAGCTCAATTTTAAACGATTCAGACATGATGCCTCTCCGTCTGGCCATGACCGGCACAACCCCTTTCGAATGGTCGAGCAGAAATAGGCTGTGCCAAATAGCTTTCCTCTATTCATGAAAAGTGGTAGAATGATTTCTGATGAAAAGGATTTCAGACAGCATAAACGCGCATTGCTACTTCATTCCTCTATGTCTGGGAACAAGGCGCATGCGCGTATCCGCTCAGTTAATCAATTGTCTTCATTCGGAAAAAGAGTGGGAAATCTTTATTGCCCGCTTGCCATTTCCTCTAAAAAGGTGAGTTCTACCGAGTCTGTCAGTACATCCGTATAGCTGTAGGAAACGCGGTCATACGCGTTTGAATCCTTATCAAGCCGGACGATGAATACTGACGGATAGGTCCCTTCCAAAACACCAATGCGTTGAATCGTTTTGCGCCTGCCCCCATTTGCTTTAAGGGTTAAACGTCTGCCGACGCGTTCATCTAAAGCGCCTTTGATATCATCAATGGTTTTTCCCATCCCGACAATCCACCTCGCTTAATTTTAAGTGTAACACAATGGACGTCAAAAAGCAAATAGCTTGAATTATATCAAGAAACCATTAGCGATGTCAATGCTTTTGCTAATAAATTTTTGCCCATTTTGAACATCTTTTGTTAGTATGCGCCTGGTAACTAAGTAAAATTCCTTTTTGCAGAAGGAAAAATGAAGTGCATACTTTTTTTCGTGATAAGAAGCACTCAATCCGATGGAAAAGGCAGCCCTGTCCGCAGCATGCCCCTGCTCTCAACTCCACCCAGCCCGCCGGCTCCTGTCAAAGTATTGCGCAATACCTCCCAGACGTTAACACTATCCATGAAAGAAGTGAAACTGATTTTGGCAACGAGGTAAACCGGATCCAGTGCATGAATATTCACGCGGTCGGGAGAACTGGCAAAATTGGCACCGGCGCGGATCAGCAATTCAAAATTTGACTGGCAGGCACCAGCAAAAATCACCATCTGATCCAGGCTTGGCCAGTGAAACCGGACTTCTTTTACTGTGCGGATGAAGTGCCCCGAATGCCGGTATGCCTTGATCTCTTCCGTTGTTCCTTTGTTTTTCATAAAAGCGTCATGACCAGTCAGCACCAGAATATCCGGGCGGATCTGCCCTGCCAGCTTCGGCACTCTTTCCGGCATATCCGACTCCATCATGTACTTCCCAATAACCGGAATCCTCAGCCTCTCATAGACAGCCAGGCATTTCTTCAGATAGAATGGATCACCGTCAATATGCAGTACGCGCCCGGGCATTTCAAAATAAGAAGCGTCCGACCGGTAGCCGCTGGTTGCCGTATATTCCCGCTTCATCCTCATCTGCTGATAATCCTGCCTGAAAAGTTTGTACGACTCCGCTTCTTTGGATCTTGTGATTTTTTCGTATTTCTCACGCTCGTCTTCTGTGACGGTAATTAAATCATCAAGAGGCGCATCCGCAAAGAGCCGAAGATCGTGGCCGGTCAGTTCGGCCGTTTCCGTTTCGGCGTGAATTTTCACGACACGAAAAGGCAGATCGCAATGATATGACGTCCGCGCCACGATATCTCCCACCTGAATCGCCATTTTCCCGTTCCCCTCTTCCCGAAAGCACCGCTGATATGTCCAAAATCGGAACCATCCTTGCATTTTATGCGAGCAGAACGACAGTTATGTCCGCAAGGATAGATAGGTGAACCGAAAGTTATTGGGTCGTTGCCTGCCGTTTTTTTCAATTTCAGACGAATCGAAGCATGCAAAAAGCGGCCGCAACAGCGAACCGCTTTTCTATTTTGCCGTTATTAAATGCCGCAGACTGTCACTGAGCTTCGCAAATTCTTCAATCGTCAGTGTTTCGCCCCGGCGCCCCGGATCAATACCCGCTGCACTAAGAGCCAACAAAATTTCCGGCTTCCGGTCTTTGGAAAACAGATTGTTCATCAGATTATTCATTAATGTTTTCCGCCTTTGAGCAAAGCTGGCTCGCACCAGCCTGAAGAAGAAATCCTCATCTGCCACTTTCACTTTTTTATCCGGACGTATTTCCAGACGGATCACGGCCGAGTCAACATTGGGCTGAGGAACAAAAACGGTTTTCGGCACAGTCAGGACGATCTCAGGATCAGCCACGTACTGGACGGCGATGGACAGCGATCCATAGCTTTTTTCGCCTGGTGCCGCTCCGAGCCTGCCCGCCACCTCTTTCTGAATCATCACAACAATGGTCTGTATCGGCACATCGGCGGTAAGCAGTTTCATCAGAATCGGTGTTGTCACATAATAAGGCAGGTTGGCAACAACTGTAACCGGGACACCCGGCGGACATTCCTCAGCGATCACCTGCTGAAGATCCATTTTCAGCACATCGCCGAATCGAATCGAAACATTGTCATACCCTTGAAGGGTTTCCTCCAAAATCGGTTTCAGGCGTTGATCAATCTCAACCGCAATAACTTTTTGCGCGCTTTCAGCCAGATACTGCGTCAGCGCACCAGCTCCCGGACCGATTTCGAGCACGCAGCTCCCCTTGCTCAGTCCGGCAGCCTCGACGATCTTCTTAAGAATATTCTCGTCAACCAGAAAGTTCTGGCCCAAACTCTTCTTCAACGTAAATCTGTGCTGGCGAATGACATCGTGTGTTACTTTCGGTGAAGAAATCCGTTTAGTCACCGGCAGGACCTCCCCGTTTTATTGAAGCCATCGCCCGTTCCAGTTCTTCCGGAGTAATCTGAAACATTCTCAGCCGTTTGTACAGCTGTTTTCCATTTGCATAGCCGATTTTCAGCGAATCACCAAGCTGCTGGCGAAGTGCCCGTGACCGAGGACCGCCCAGCAGTTCATATGCTCTGAGCTGCTCGAGAGAAATCTGTTCTTCCGGCTCGTCGAACTGTGTGTAAACCCTGGAAAGTGCTTCCCGAATCGCAGCAGGTGACGCATGCTCGATACCGAGGCTTTCATTCGCGGCGCCCTGGCCCTGTTTCCGTGTAATAAAAGCGTGTTTGCACCCGGGAACTTCTCGGCTGACGATTTTTCGGATCCGTTCGCCCGGATAATCCGGATCGGTCAGCACGATCACGCCTCGCCTTTTCTGTGCGTGTCGGATGGTTTCAATTGTACGCCTGCTGACACGGGACCCGTTCGTTTCGATCGTATCAGCATCCAAGGCGCGGCGGATGGCTTCGGTATCACTTTTTCCTTCCACAACAATTATTTCTTTTACAATCATTTATTTTCCCCTTGTTTTATGATCGCTTTCATTTTATTAAAAAAATTCATCGGATATGAAAACAGCGATTGGCATTTTCCGTGGTGACCTTCGCCATGTCATCAAACGACAGTCCCTTGATTTCAGCCAGTTTTTCTGTTACCAGACGGACTCTTGCCGGTTCGTTGCGCTTGCCGCGGAAGGGATGCGGGCTGAGATACGGGCAGTCCGTTTCAACCAGCAGCCGGTCAAGCGGCACTTCGGCAGCAGTTTCCCGCTGCAGCTGCGCATTTTTAAAAGTCAGCAGTCCGCCAAAGCTGATGTAAAAATTCAGGCTGATAAACTTTTGTGCCCATATCCAGTTGTCGCTGTAGCAGTGCATAACGCCGCCAACGGTCTCCGCATGTTCCTCCCTGAGGATGCGTTCTGTATCTTCCGTGGCTTCGCGATTATGGATGATGATAGGCAGATCAGCTTCTTTCGCAGCACGGATCTGGCGCCTGAAAATATCATGCTGCACCGGTTTCGGTGATTTATCCCAATGATAGTCCAAACCGATTTCGCCAAGTGCCACGATCTTTGGATGTTTCAGGTTGCTTTTGATCCACGCAAAATCATCATCGGTCATGTCTATTGCATCTTCCGGGTTCCAGCCGATCGCGCCGTAAATTAAGTCATGCCGGTCAATAATCGGAAAAACACGCTCCATTGACGGACGGTCAACACCAATAACGATCATCCGGCCAACACCAGCTCCTTTGGCCCGCTGAAGAACATCTTCAAAATCTTCGTCAAATGCCTCGTCATTAATATGTGTGTGTGTATCGAACAGCACGGATCTCACCCCTCTCAGTAAAAAAAGCGGGAAGCTTGTGAGCGTTCACACCTGCCCAGGACTTCCCGCCTGCCGCACGGCTTGTTTGTCACACGGCTGAATATTTTATCATTAGAGACGTTCGCAAAGTTACCGAATGATAGGCGGCAAATCTCTTTGTTGGTTCATTTTCCCGTCCTTCGCGTCGGATCATTCTACGCTCCGGTCCTCAAAACTTCGCCGCCTCGACCTTCCAGCAGTCATGGATGACCCCCGTGCAGGCTAGAAATGCAACACGATGTTGCATTTCTAGCCTGCAATCGTTCTCTTTCGCCCCTCTGTCGAACAGACTCTATTAGCGAATTTTTGTTCCGTTTGGGAGCGATCCGGCGACCGTCGCTACTTTTAGCTTGCCGTTCGCTTCCCCCGCGAGAAGCATGCCCTGTGAAATCTCACCGCGCAGTTTGACCGGTTTCAAATTGGCTATCACAATAATCTTTTGCCCGACGAGCTCTTCAGGCTTGTAATACTCAGCAATGCCGGAAACGACCTGCCGCTTTTCATACCCAAGATCCAACTGCAGCTTCAGCAATTTGTCGGCTTTTTTCACCTTTTCCACTTCAAGAACTTCCGCAACACGAAGGTCTATTTTTTGAAAACTATCGAGATCAATTTCTTCCGGAGCCTTTACCTTCGATTTTTTCTCCTTATTGCCATTCGGCTTAGTGCCTGTTGCGCCGCGCATCTGCGACTTGATATAGGCTACCTCCTCGTCAATTTCAAGGCGCGGAAAAATCGGATCAGCCTTGTGAACGGTCCAATCACCTTTATTAACGGCGAAATCATTCAGCGTATCCCACGCCCTGTCAACCTGATCCGTCACACCGAGCTGGCGAAAAATTTCAGCCGGTGTCGACGTGAAGAAGGGCTGAATCAGAATTGATACCGAGCGGATGGTATTGACTAAATGGGCCAGAACAGAATCCAACTCCGCCTTTTTGGCATCTTCCCGGGCAAGAATCCATGGCTGCGTGTCGTCAATATATTTATTGGCCTGGCCGATCAGCTTCCAAATCGCAGTCAGAGCTACAGAAAACTGCAGATTTTCCATTTGTTCTTCGACGGTTGATACTGTTTCTGAAAGTGTGTCTTCCAAAGCTTTGTCAAAAGCCGTGACCTGTCCTTCATAAGCCGGCACATTTCCCTTGCGGTACTGTTCCACCATAGCCACCGTCCGATTCAGCAAGTTGCCGAGATCATTGGCGAGATCAAAGTTAATCCGCTCCACAAAAGCTTCTGGCGTGAACAAACCGTCCGAGCCGAACGGCACTTCGCGCAGCAGATAATAGCGCAGAGCGTCAAGACCATAGCGATCGATCAGCGGCTCGGGATCGACAACATTGCCCTTCGATTTGGACATTTTGCCGTCTTTCATCAGCAGCCAGCCATGACCGAACACCTTTTTCGGCAGCGGCAAGCCGAGCGCCATCAGAATGATTGGCCAATAGATCGTATGAAAACGAACAATTTCCTTGCCAACGAGGTGAACATCCGCCGGCCAGAATTGTTTGAATTTTGTTTCGTCATCAGAACCATAACCGAGCGCTGTTATATAATTAATAAGCGCATCCAGCCATACGTAGACCACATGCTTCGGATTGTTCAGAACCTTGATTCCCCATGTATAAGAGGTCCGCGAAACCGCCAAATCTTCCAGTCCGGGTTTGATGAAATTATTGATCATTTCATTTTTCCGTGACTCCGGCTGAATAAAATCCGGATGCTCTTCATAATACTTCAAGAGACGTTCTGCATATTTGCTCATCTTAAAGAAGTAACATTCTTCCTTGACCTTTTCCACTGCGTGGCCACTGTCCGGGCTTTTCCCGCCAATGATTTCGCCTTTTTCATTCTTCTCAATATCTACAAGCTGTGAAGCCGTATAGTACGTTTCATCCGGAATGCTGTACCATCCCTCATACTCACCCAGGTAAATATCGCCCTGATCCAGAAGCTGTTTGAAAATCTTCTGAACAACTTTAGTATGGCGTTCCTGCGTCGTCCGGATAAAGTCATCATACGAAATATCAAGCTTCTTCCAAAGTTGTCTGATCTGCGCAACCATATTGTCGACATAGGCGATTGGCGTGACATTCTTTGCTTCAGCTTTTTCTTCAATCTTCTGGCCGTGTTCATCGGTGCCTGTCAGAAACATGACATCGTAACCGCGCAGTCTTTTGTAACGGGCCATTGCATCGCCCGCCACCGTTGTATACGCATGGCCGATATGTAACCGTCCGCTTGGATAGTAAATGGGTGTTGTTATATAAAATGATTTTCTCTCTTCTGTCATAAAGCCTGAACAGCCTCCTTAATCATGCGCCCTTCCTTTTTTAACGCTACCTAAAAAAACTATAAGGTTCACGTGAATGAATGTCAAGAAAACGCTAAATCCTATAACTGCGCGATCCGGAGCCGTTGTAAGCATTTTCTCAACGCCTGTAAATCGCCGATATTAAAAAACCAGGCTTCTGCTTCACCGGCCTGATTTCAAGATTCTTCAATGTGATGATAGATTCGGTAAACGTCGCGTTTCGGCAGCGAACGGTCGACTGCCGCTTGCTTGATCGCTTCTTTGAGCGTCAGTCCCCCGGCGTCCATATAACGTGCGACATGCTCCGGGATATTCAGTGTCTCCCACCATAGATCTTCGGGTTTTTTTTGTGCTTCCGGGCAACCCTCGACAACCAGGCAGAACTCTCCCTTCGGCTGCCCGCTCCGGTTCAAAAAAGCAATCAGCTCTTCGAGTGTCCCTCTAACAAAGGTCTCATATCTTTTGGTCAGCTCCCGTGACAATGAAATCCTGCGATTCCCGAAACTTCTTTTCATGTCTGTCAGCGTGTCGAGTACACGATAGGGCGACTCATAGAAAATCAACGTGCAGGGAATCCTGCTTAGATCAGTAAGTGCCTGTTTCCGTTCTTTTTTCGGCCTCGGGAGAAATCCATAAAACAAAAAATGATCTGTCGGCAGGGCAGACGCAATCAGACTTGTAATCGCGGCGTTCGCGCCCGGCAGCGGAACAACAGTGATCTGCCGGACAGCACATTCAGCCGCAAGGTCGGCTCCCGGGTCCGAGATGCCCGGTGTTCCGGCATCGGTGACAAGTGCCACGCTTTTCCCTGCTTCCAGCTCAGCAATCAGTTTTTTACCGCTGGACTTTTTATTGTGCTCATGGTAGCTGACCAGAGGCACATGAATGTCAAAATGCGTGCACAGCTTCATCGTATGACGTGTATCCTCTGCGGCAAGAATATCCGCTTTTTTTAACACATTAAGGGCCCGGAAAGTGATGTCGTCCAAATTGCCGATCGGCGTTGGAACAAGATAGAGCGTCCCCATGCTGTTATTTTCCTGAAAGCTTTTCTGTTCCCACATCGGTTCCGCCCCCTTGTATCAATGCCTCTTTCTTTTCCCTTGGTAAGTGCTTAATTGCCCATTCCCGCCGCAGCGCCTCAGATTTGCCTGGAAATGTTTCTTCGTAGACAATGCGTAACGGTTTATGGCTCCGCGTATACTTTGCACCTCTGCCGCTGCAGTGCAATGCAAACCTTTGCCGCACATCCACAGCATAGCCCGTGTATAAACTGCCGTCTGCGCATTCCAATATGTAAACACTGTAGTTTTTCATTGGTTCAGCCACACATCCTCCGTATAGTGCCCGTCTGCTCCATACACAGTAATCGGAGGCAGAACAGCGAGACCGGGACGTCCGCCCTTCGTGCCCTCAACAAGCACCATGTTGGCCGGTTTGCCGATCTTCGGATGAACAAACTGCAGCCTTTTAGGTTCCATGCCTTCCCGGTGCATGCCGTCCAGAATTTCGACCAGACGTTCCGGACGGTGTACCATCGCGAACTTCCCACCCTGCCTCAGCAGTTTGCCTGCAGTTTCCAGTACATCCGTAAGCTTAATCAAAATTTCATGGCGTGCGATCGCAAGGTGGCGGTTCAATTTCAAATCGCGGGCTGCTTCTTTGTTAAAATAAGGAGGGTTGCAGGTCACTACATCGCAGCAATGACAACCCGTTTTCTCAGGCAGTGCCTTTGCATCCCCGCATATAAAAGCAACCCGTTTTTCCAGATGATTGATCACGGCGCCGCGTTCAGCCAAACTACAAACCTCCGGCTGAATGTCTATGCCGGTAATATCACCTTTTGTCCTCTGTGAAAGCAAAAAAGGAATGACACCGTTTCCGGAACACAGATCAACAAGCCTGCCGTGCTGAATCGGGACATACACAAATCGCGCAAGCAGAACAGAATCCAGAGAGAATGGAAAAAGATCATTCGATTGTATAATCTTAAGATCCGTATTAAAAAGGTAATCGACACGCTCATTCCGGCTGATGCTTTCCACACTCATTCCCCGCTATTCTGAAAGTGCACGATAATGACGAAAAAAAGCCAGTAAGACAAGACGATCATTTTCAGCCGTGACATCACAAGTGTGCTATTCGTCATTTTTTATTCAGGAATGACAGACAGAACAGGCAGTCCCCATCCTTGCGAACACTGCCGTAATGTAAGTTGCAAATGTGGAAACCCTCTTTGTAGAGTCTGGCCAGATTATCATAGCCTTCACCTACGCCTGATGCCGAGAGTGATGAATCAGGTTCTGGCTTGGGCCCCTCATCCTGCCGGCTGGCCATTTCATCTGTTTTGATCCGCTCTCTTAAATTATGATTTTCAAGAGTCAGGTTCTGGTTTTCTTCCAACATTTCCGTCAGTTGGGCCTTCACGGTACCGAAGTCTACATAAACCTGACCAAGCTGTTCTTCCAAATGACTGATCTGTGAGAAAAGATCCTTTTTCTCCAAGCTCATTCACCTCTTATTCGGCGGGAGAAATAGCCCCTTCTTCAATTAGTTCATCCAATGTATAGTCAACGACTTTATTCTGATCTTTTAATTCAATCTGAACCAGATGTTCCAGAATGTTTAACCCAACTACCCGGCCGGGTCCGTAATGGACATTAATCTCTTCACCCAAATCGGGAAGCGCTTTTTTCGCCGACTCATACTGATCATTTTCATATTTAAGGCAACACATCAGGCGCCCGCAGACACCGGAGATTTTTGCCGGATTGAGTGACAGGTTTTGATCCTTAGCCATTTTAATAGAAACCGGTTCAAAATCCCCGAGAAAGGTCGAGCAACACAACATGCGGCCGCACGGGCCGATACCACCCAACATCTTTGCCTCGTCACGAACGCCGATCTGGCGCAGTTCGATTCTGGTTTTGAACACTGCGGCAAGGTCCTTCACAAGCTCACGAAAATCAACCCGCCCGTCTGCAGTAAAGTAAAAAATAATTTTATTTCGGTCAAATGTATATTCAACATCCACCAATTTCATTTCCAAATGGTGGCTGTAGATTTTTTGAAGGCAAATATCCATGGCCGCTTCTGCGTCCTCTTTGTTTTTGCGTACTTGCAACTCATCTGATTCCGTAGCAACCCGGATCACCTTTTTCAACGGCAGTACAACGTCATCCTCGTCCACCGTTTTTCGGTTAATGACGACCGTGCCGCACTCGACACCTCTTGTCGTTTCCACGACTACCTGAGCATCTTTGGACACTGCCAGCTGTTCGGGATCAAAATAATAAATTTTTCCGGCCTTCTTGAAGCGAATGCCAACAATATCGTATTTCATCCTTAACGGATACCTCCTAACCTGATCACCAGTCGTTCAAGAACGCTCAATCCGTTTACATGGGCATCCAGCTGCTTCCGGGCTTCCAGAATCAGTGCCATGGACTGAAGCACCTGATCCGGAGACATGCGGATTACCAGGTTTTTGAGCACTTCAACCTGATCATCGTAAATCACCGCTGCATCAGAGCGGCCCAATTGCAACGATAGAGCGTCCCTGTACCAGAACAGCAACAAATCCAAACCAATGGTCATTCTTTGAATACTATCGAAATTGGGAGAAAACTTTTCATAAATAAAAGGCAAAACAGGTTCGGAAGAATTATTCATACTCTGGACTAATTGTAACACTTGCGAACGCGCTCCCGCAAACCATGGATCCGTGCATAAATCGGCAGCTTCTTCAGCATTATGCGTCAATTCAGCGGCAAGCCGGGACAGCTGGTGTGGCTGATCAACCTCTTCCAGCCCCTTTTCCACTGCCCGATCAGACAACGGTTTAAAAGTCAATACCTGACACCTCGAGATGATCGTGTCAAGTAGCTGGTGAATATGGTCCGCAGTCAGCAGTGCCAAGGTCCCAGTGTGTGGCTCCTCGATAAACTTCAGCAGGCTGTTTTCTGCCTGAATCGTCATCTTCTCTGCTCCTTCAATGATGAAGATCTTTCGGCTTGATTCCACACCATGTAAAGCAAATTCCTTCATCAGATAAGCAATCTGCTCTTTTTTAATAGCCGCCGCGCCTTCATCAGGACTGACCCGGATGACATCGGGATGGTTCCCTGAGGCAATCCGTCGGCAGTTGCGGCATTGCTGGCAAGGTTCGCCGTTTTTCGGCGTCTCACAGAAAATTGTCTGCGCCAGCAGCAAAGCAGCCTGGCGTTTTCCCGTCCCCCGGGGCCCCTCAAGCAAATAGGCATGAGCCAGTTCACGCCTTTGCAGTGCATGCTGCAGAACCCGCGACACAATCTGCTGCTGTTTCGTTAAAGTCTTCCAATCCATGCCGGCCATCTTCTCACTCACTAACTAAGCATGTTCTTATGGGCAGCTTCTCCCAGTATTACCAGGGTCAAACATAAAGGTTGATCAGCATACCCCTGATTTCATCCAGGTGATCTAGAAGCCCCAGCTCATCTTTATTTTTATCCAATAAGTTGTCGGTCAGAGCAATCAGCTTCTGGTCAATAGTCTTGATTAGGGTCTGCCGCACCCCGCCCCGCTGCCATGAGCGCGATTGTTCCGACTCCAATCCCGCATGGACAGCTTCCTGTATAAAAGCCTGAACATATTTTTTATAAATCTGCACATCATGAACCGTTCGCGAGACAGAAACCTTTTGAGCCTGTTCATCCACTTTATTCAGTAGCTCTTTCAGGGCATCCATTTTCATGGAAGCTTTCTGTCCCGCTAATGTGCTTTCAAACGAAACGGGAACCCTGGCGACAGACGATCCCTGTTTCAGAACCGGATCCTTCATGCCGGATCCCCGGCTGATTTTAATCCCCATCGTTATCTCTCCTCCGGAAATACGCCGGTTTAGAACTGTTTAAATTGATCCACATCCAGCACAAAAACCGTCGCACCGCCGACCTCCACTTCAACCGGATGCATGACATAACCATCGGCACTGCCGTCCAGAGATGAAATCGGCGACATAATCTGCGTCCTGCTCTTGCAATGGTTGCGGATTAGATCCAGCAGATCATTGACCTTTTCATCCTTAGTACCAATCATGAACGTCGTGTTGCCCGCCCGCAAGAAACCGCCTGTGCTGGCCATTTTTGTCGTATGAAAATCAGCATCAATCAGTGCTTCCTGCAAACTGCTGCTATCTTTATCCTGAACAACCGCCAAAACTAATTTCAAAGGAATCACCCTTTCAATCCGTTTTTCCATGCCAGTGTTTCAGCGCTCTTTCGAAGTCGTGCATGATTGTATCAAAAACAATTTCCGGTCGATTTTCGCCGTTTATCAATAGAATACGTTGTTTATTTTCTCTGTAAAGAGCAAAAAACCCTTCTCTGACCCTTGCGTGATAAGCGAGCGCCCGCCGTTCGATCCGGTCAAGATCCCCGGCAGCCCGAGTGATGCCGGCTTCCGGTCCGCTGCGTGCTCTCATCCGCCTGCGCCCGGCCTCAGGGGACACGTCAATCATATAAGTCCGGTCCGGCGACAGTCCGCCTGTTGCAAACCTGTTGATAGTTTTTATTGTATCAATCGACTGTACAAGACCGTACCCCTGATAGGCAATGGACGCGTCAACAAAGCGGTCGCACAGTACGATTTTCCTTTCATGAAGTGCCGGCATGATTTTTTCTTTCACATGCTGGCTTCGGGAGGCAGCGTACAGCAATATTTCCGTCGTATCCTCCAGACGCAGGTTTTCGGGATTCAGAATAATCGCGCGGATTTTATCGCTGATTTCTGTTCCACCCGGCTCCCTGGTCAACAGATAAGGCAATTTCCGCCTTTCCAGCTCATCGGCCAGTTTTCGGATTTGGGTCGTCTTGCCCGAACCGTCCGGTCCCTCAAATGTAATAAACAATCCCTTATTATCCATGCTTACAACGCTCCTGCGCGATAAATAGTGATTTTCCCTTGATTAATACTTTCATTCTGAAAAGCTGCACCGGCGGTCAACCAGTTTTTTACCGCCCCGATCTGCACTTTCGTGATCCGTTCGCCCTGAACGATAATCGGTATTCCCGGCGGATAAGGGATCACATGCTCCGCGGCAATCTGTCCTGCCGCGTGATCGAGATCTGTTTTTTTACGTTCCATGCGGTCCAGCTCATCATACGGACATTCCAGTGTACTCCACATCGGAAAAACATAGGAACTTTTCAGCTCGTACGCCCGCCCCTGATGGAATTTAAAGAGGCACGCGCCGATCTTTCCAAGCGCCGTTTTGTAATCAATTCGGCCTGTCAGTCCAAGAGTGAACAAAACGCGGTGCGGATCAGCCATCTCCGGATAAATCCCAGCTGCGAGCAACTGTTTCTGAAAATCAAACCCTGTTTCTTCGGTCTTAAGCTCAAGTGTAATTTTAAAAGGATCGAGAAGAAACTGTCCCGGCTCTGCTTCCATAACTTTTATCTTTTTCAGACGCTGCAGGCCTTTTACAAACTGATTCCGATGAGTGATCCACTCATTCAGCTGTCCGCTGCTTAAATGGGCAAGATAATAACGGGCAAGATCAAGCGAAGCCATGATCGGGTAAGAAGGACTGGATGTCTGCATCATCTCGCGCGCAGACGTTACCCTTTCTTTTGCAACGCGGTTCGAATTTACGTGCAGGAAAGCCCCCATGGTCATGGCCGGCAGCATTTTGTGGGCGGAATGCACCACCAAATCTGCCCCCATGTCCAGTGTACTGGGCGGAACCGGTGCCCCCAGCCTGAAATGCGGACCGTGAGCTTCATCGACCAGCACTGCTGCACCGCACGCGTGCGCTTTCGCAATCAGTGTCCGCGCAGCTGATGCCGCCATTCCGTAATAATTCGGATAGGTCAGGATCAGCGCCTTGGGTTTCGGAAAACGACGAATGGCCGCTTCCCAGGCGCTGTCATCGACTCCTGTCGCTAATCCCGTGTCAGCATCGACAGCAGGAGATAGAAATACCGGCCGCACGCCGGCCAGTTTCAGTGCATTGAAAATTGATTTATGACTGTCGCGCGCGACAAACACGGCATCTCCACGTCGGCAGGCAGCTAGAACCATAATCAGGTTCCCGGCAGTCGATCCATTGACCAAAAAATAGCTTGCGCGCGTTCCATAATAATCACTGAGAAGCTTTTCTCCGTCTCGAAGAATCCCCGCCGGATGATAAAGTTCATCCAGCCCCGCGACTTCAGTCGCATCAATCGAAAGCAGCTGTCGAAAGATTGCGGTGGCCTTTTCCGGAAAAACCAAACCGTCTTTGTGGCCGGGCACATGAAATGAAAAATGCTGATCCGCTTTATACTTGAGTAATCCGTCAAAAACCGGTGTGCTATGCTGATCCATGATCCATGTCCTTTAAAAACTTGGCGGGAGCCAGCCCTTTGGCGCAGACTGATGCTTTGCTGCCCTTATGCCGTCGCTTGATTTTTTATTTTCTGACAGCGTTAAAAAACTGTAACTCTGCAATTATTCTCTTCCCCCTTATTCTAGCATAACTCCTAAAAAATCAGTTAATGAAATAAAATGTCAGGGCAACTGCTAAACTTATATGTATGCAAAACAAAAACGGAGAAACATCAGGATCAATCGATGTTCCTCCGTCTTCGCTGTTATCTCATTTTGCTTTCTCAGCCGGCTCTTTGACCCTTGTAAGTTTCAGGATGGACAGTTTATCCATATAATAGCGGTATTTCCAGTCTGTCACATCGGTTGCTACAATTTTCTTCTGGCAAGAATCACAGATTAATTGATTACAGATATGGATGCCTCCTGGCTTGATCTGTCCGCAAATAACGCAGTTTTCACCAGCCGGCTGATGCTTCTGCATCGCCATCTTCCCCACCTCCAGTTACAGGATGGCCCAGTCCCTCGCAAACTATGCAGCTGTTTTCTGAAAATATCCTAAGCTATCTTTTCCCGAGCGATCCACACATTCGCTATTATACGAAATGGTTGCATTTCGGGTGCCTGGACCGACCGCCGAAATCTGGTTATCCGATGGATTTTTACTGTAGGAATCGGCATTGACATCCATACACAATAATGATTATAATTTATTAAAATTATTAAAAAATTCAAGACTTTATTGCTATAAAAAACCTTATTGACCCATTACAGTTTTTATTTCTAGTTTGGGAGGAGGTCCATCATGTTTACCATTGATCATTCGAAAACGGACTGCTACAACGAAATGTTTTCTCCTGATGGACAGATCAGATCCCATTATCAGAATCTGTATCGCCGCCTGAAGACAATCGGCGGCTCTGAGCTGCTTGAGCGTTCAGTGAAGATTCAGCAGCAGATGATCCGCCAGGGCATCACATTTCAGCTCTATTCCGGCAATCAGACTGGAGAACGGACGATACCCTTTGACATCATTCCGAGAATCATATCGGGGAAAGACTGGGAAATGATTGAGACCGGACTGAAGCAGCGCGTGTCTGCACTCAACCATTTTTTATATGATGTCTACCATGACCAGCATTTCATCAAGGATGGGCTGATTTCCCGGCGCAGGATTATCAACAATCCCTATTTTCTCCCCGAAATGGTCAATCTCAATGTTCCCAAGAATGTATATATTGCCTTATCCGGTATCGATATCATTCGGGACGAAAAGGGGAATTATTATTGCCTGGAAGATAATCTGCGCACACCTTCAGGGCTTTCCTATGTTTTTAAAAACCGCTATCTGATGATGCACTATTTTCCCGATCTTTTTTTCTCCTCCCATGTCCGGAATATTGAGCACGGCACACAGGATCTGCTGACCGCGCTTCATGACCTGGCGCCGCACCACAAGAATAATCCGGTCGTCGTTCTTCTCACACCCGGGCGCTATAACTCTGCATATTTTGAACATGTTTTTCTCGCTCAACAGATGGGTATCGATCTTGTTGAAGGATCAGACCTCCGCGTAGAAGATCAGAAAGTCTTCCTGAATTCCATTGAAGGCAAAAAGCAGGTGGATGTCATCTATCGGCGGTTGGACGACAATTTCCTTGATCCACTCGCTTTCAATCCCAACTCCGTAGTTGGCGTTGCCGGCCTGATGAATGCCTACAGGGCCGGAAATGTCGCCATTGCCAACGCGCCAGGAACGGGCGTCGCAGACGACAAGGCCGTCTATACAAAGGTCCCGGATATGATTCGCTATTTTCTGAACGAAGAGCCTATATTGAAAAACATTCCGACTTATCAACTTGGAAAAAAAGAAGACCGCGAGTTTGTCCTCTCACAAATGGAAAAGATGGTTATCAAGCGAACGGCCCTGTCCGGTGGCTATGGCATGCTGATTGGTCCTCAAGCCGACAAAAAGACAATTGAGGTATTCAGAAACCAGGTTCTGGAACACCCCGGCCGTTATATTGCCCAGCCGACGATCAGCCTGTCCTCTTCGCCGACATTGGCCGGTGGAAACATCGAGAATCGCCATATTGATCTTCGGCCGTTCATTATTCAAGGCAAACAGATTTCCGTGATACCCGGCGGACTGACGCGTGTGGCGCTGAACAAAGGGTCGCTGGTCGTCAATTCCTCACAGGGCGGCGGGAGCAAAGATACATGGATTGTCTGATCGCCCGGCAAGCGACCAATCGCTGAATATTTTTCATGTGTGCTGCGAAAATTTAAGGGAGAATTAAGAGGGGATTACTATGATCGGTAGAATTGCAGAATCTCTATACTGGCTTGGGCGCTATCTCGAGCGCATCGAAAACCATGCCCGCCTGATCGATGTAGACTATCATATGCAGACCTCGCATGAAGACAGGGATCAGTATCCTTGGAAAGAACTCATGGAGACGATTGGAAATATCAGCGATTTTCAAAATAAAAAACACAGTTTCACTGAGTCTGATGTGCTCAGCACAATCGTCTTCGATAAAGACAATAGCAACTCAATCATCTCCTGTGTTGCCAATGCGCGGGTTAATACCCAGACTGTCCGTGAGCGCCTGCCCAGCGAGATGTGGGATGCGATCAACGGTTTCTATCTTTGGCTGAACAGCCGGAAACTGCACGATCTTCTTTTATACCCCCACACCTTTTTCGAGCAGATTAAAAATCAGACCTCCCTGTTTCAGGGCATCGCAACGTCGACGATGCTGCGCGGCCCGGAATGGCATATGCTTCAGGCCGGAAAGTATCTGGAACGCGCTGAAAACACACTGCGCATTTTCAGGGTAGTTTACTCCGACAACCATCAGGATATGCCTTATGACGATGCAATTGCTCTGTTAAAATCGGTCAGTGGCTATGAAGCTTTCCGAAAATGCCTGTCCAATAAGGTCAGCATTGAAAATATGCTTGATTTCCTGATTCTGAATGCCATTTTCCCGAGATCCACCCGGTTCTCGCTCGGGCATCTGAAAGATCACCTCGGCTGCCTTTATGTATCGCGCGGTGTGATATCACCTGAATTTGGCCGCGTGGTGAAGTCCATCGGCAAATTTTACTCACAGCTCGCCTACATGGATCCTGCCGAGATCAGCCGCGCCGGTGTAATTCCTTTTCTCGAAAAGGAAATCGGACGGTGCAATACGATTGGTTCGGAAATTGGAAAAATGTTTTCTACAAAGGGGGTCAATGTGCTATCCTTCTGATTCTGCCGAATCACTCCGGGCACATGCCATGCGATGAAATTTCAAATTCTTCATATTACGCGCTATAAATATGCAACAGATATTGCGGACAGTGTCAACGAAATCCGCCTGTCACCGCGCACAAACCATAACCAGTCCTGTTACCAGCACATGATTAATCTGTCCCCTCACGCGCCGCTGTACGCCTATGAAGATTATTTCGGCAATCTGGTGCATGCCTTTTCGGTTTCCGAACCGCACAGTGAACTTGCCATCAGCGCACACTCGATCGTAGTGACCAATGATCAGTCCAAACCCGGAAAAAGTATCCTCCCTTACAGTCAGGAAAGAGCCATTCTTGACAGCGAGCCCTTTCTTAATCAGTTTGCCGAGTATCTGAACCCGACAGCTTATACCCAGATCACTGGAGATGTGCAGGAAATTGCCGCTCATTTTCTGGGCGCGCAGACAATTGAATCCGTGTCGCAGCTGCTCTCATTAATTACCACCGGCATCAAGCGCGACTACATTTACGACCCATACGCGACGCAGGTTCAGACCAAGATTGATGAGATGATCAAGCTCCATCGCGGTGTCTGTCAGGACTTCGCCCATCTGATGATCGCCCTGTGCCGATGCATGAGCATACCCGCACGCTACGTGAGCGGTTATCAATATATCACCGACCTGAGCGGCGGCAACGCGGATTTTGAGCAGGCCTCCCACGCTTGGGTAGAAGCCTATATTCCGCAGATCGGATGGACAGGATTTGATCCGACAAACGATGTTCCGGTCACCTGGCGTTACATCATCCTGGCCTACGGACGGGATTACAAAGATATTGTGCCTGTCAAGGGAGTCTATCACGGGACGCCTCAACAGGAACTTAAAGTCAGTGTCGACGTAAAAAAAATCAGCTGACAGATCATTACTTTCACTTGAAAAGAGAGCAGGCGCATGACCTGCTCTCTTTTCATTTTATTTATTTTGCAATCTGTTCCAGAATATTGCTGATCCCATGCGTAGCGCTCTGAGCTGCCACCATCCGGTCAATATAATCGTAGCGGGTCCGGTAAACATCCGCTATTGTTTTCTGCAGCTCTTCTGCAGTCAGTGAATCATTGTCCAGCACCTCGCAGAGCCCTTTTTTCTTAAAAGAGTCCGCATTCAGAATCTGATCACCACGGCTCACGCGAAGCGGAAGCGGGATTAAGATCATTGGCTTTTTCAGGGCAAGGAACTCAAAAATTGCATTCGACCCGGCCCGTGACAGAATAATGGACGCGGTAGCCATCACGTCAGGCAGTTCCTTGTCAACATACTCATACTGCCGGTAACCTTCGATCCCCTCTAATTCCGGATCAATATTGCCTTTTCCGCACAAGTGAACAATCTGATATTTTTTCAGCAGTTCGGTCAACGATGCACGGACTTCCTCATTGATTTTCTTTGCTCCAAGGCTGCCCCCCATAATGAGAAGCACCGGTTTTACTGCCTGAAAGCCCAGGAACTGAAGTCCCGCCTCTTTTTTGCCCTTAAAAAGTGCATCGCGAATTGGAGCGCCTGTATAAACGACTTTATCTTTCGGAAGATTAGCCGCCGCTTCTTCAAAAGTTACAAAAAGCTTCGTCGCAAATTTCACTGCAATCCGGTTGGCAAGACCCGGGGTAATGTCTGATTCATGGATATAAACAGGTATCCTGTTCAGCCAGCCGCCAATCACAACCGGGACGGAAACAAACCCGCCCTTTGAGAAGATAACATCAGGTTTGATCTTTTTTAAGATCAGATAGGCCTGCATGACTCCGGCGAGGACTTTAAACGGATCCTTAAAATTTTTCATATCGAAATAACGGCGCAGCTTCCCGCTTGAAATCGAGCGATAGGTAATGCCGTGTGCCTGCACGAGATTTTTTTCGATTCCGTTTTTGGAACCGATATAAGTGACCTCCCACTGATCTTTTAACCGATCAATGAGTGCCAGATTAGGCGTTACATGCCCGGCTGATCCTCCACCAGTAAAAACTATTTTTTTAACCATTGCTGTTCCCCGTTTCTTTCTTGTCTTTACTTTAAAAAGTTTAATACACACAGCCTGAAAGTAAAAGAGGGTGTTCAAAAAGTCCGGGAAAAAGTAAGAAGGATCTTCTGCTGATTACATGCACGTCCTGAAGTCACTACATCCTGCAGAAGTACGCGCAAGTAGCTCGAAACGGCATTTCCTTGACCTTCGATTATCAGGACGATCTAGTGCGGCCTGGCTTCGACCCTTTTTGTCCCCCTGATGCAACGATGCGCTGCATTCACTGAAACAGGACTGCCTTCCCCAATATCCTGCGTTCGTAAAACAATTGTTTTCATTCTGATTTTCCTGCAATTTCTCTATTTTTTTGGAGTGCCAATTGAATGGCGCTGTCTGTAAAGTGAGATATGCTGATACCCGCTGCCTCCATCATACGAGGATATCGACTATAGCTGGTGAAACCGGGTATAGTATTCACCTCATTAAAGACAACTTCATTTTTAGAAGTAAGGAACATGTCTACCCGCGCCAGCCCGGTACATCCGAGCACACGGTAAACCTGCTTTGCCATGCGTTTGATAAGTGCCTGGGTCTCCGGTGGTAAATGCGCTGGTACATTAACAACTGAATTTTCCGATCCTTTTTCCGGGTGCACTTCCTGATGAATATGAAAAAAACCGTGAGATAACTCGATCTGATCGACTTCACCAACAGTCAGTTGTGTATCATTTCCGAGAATGGCACACCCGACCTCGCAGCCATCGATTGCCTCTTCAATACAGACCTTACAGTCGTATTTCTGTGCTTTATTGATTGCTTCTAAAAGATTAGCGGGATCCATGACTTTGGTAACGCCGAACGAGGAGCCTCCATTCGCTGGTTTGACGAAGATCGGAAAGGTGAATGCAGCAATGATTTCATCTATCTGTTCCAAGGAAACTACGCCGGTAAGGGAAACCGTATCCGGGACACGAATCCCTGCAATCTTAACGATATGATGTGAAATATCTTTGTCCATGCAAATAGCTGAACTTAAAACACCGCAGCCAACATAAGGAATACCTGCCAGTTGCAAAAGACTTTGGATGCTCCCGTCCTCTCCGTTTTTACCGTGTAAAACCGGAAAAACGACATCTAAATGAGTTCGAAAGAATTTGCCATTGCGCTGCTCCAGAAAGCCATGCAAACTGGGATACGGCAAGATTGCAGCAGGCACCCCCCCCTGCTCACTCCAAGTATCCTGTGGAATTGCTTCCAATGGTCCGTCATATCGTTTCCACGTGCCGTTTTGCGTAATACCAATCAGTATTAATTCATATTTTGTGGTATCCAAATTGGTGATGATCGAATAAGCAGACTTCAGCGAAACCTTATATTCCGCCGAATCTCCTCCAAATAAAATGCCAACTGTTATTTTTTTCAACTTGTACGACTCCTTAAGACCGTAATTTTACAATCATTTGCATCCAGCGGCCCGTGTGATAGACTGCTTGTTTTTTTACTCGTTGACAAATTATAAACCTACCTTCCTTGTTGTGCCATCATTATTTAAGCACAATCAGCCGGCAAATTTCTTAATTTCATCTTAATTTCTATAAATTTCTTATCAAAGGCTGTTCAAAAAATGCGATTTTAATTTTGAAGAGAGCAGAAGAAAGGACTCATTACGGTTCCAATATAGGAAATGGGAGGGAAAAAGTCATGAAGGGTAATTGCTTCTTATATTGATATCCATTCAGCACCCAAATTTGAACAGACTCTAAAACACAAAATTAAAAAAAATATTTTTTCGGAATATCATTCGAGGTATAAAAAAACGGGCTTCAAGCCCGTTTTTTCCGTAATGAATGACTGAACTACTGTCAGCCGATTTGCTGCTGCGCATCAGCTGTAGCAAATTGACTGTTATAAAGATCGGCATAAAAACCTTTTGCTTCGAGCAGCGTTTCATGAGTGCCTTGCTCAATCACGCGTCCGTGATTCATCACGAGGATCAGATCTGCTTCTTTGATTGTCGAGAGACGGTGCGCGATGACAAAGCTGGTCCGATTTTTCATTAACGTCTGCATCGCTTTCTGAATGTGTGCTTCCGTCCGGGTATCCACACTGCTGGTCGCTTCGTCAAGTATCAGGATGACCGGATCGGCAAGAATCGCCCGGGCAATTGTCAGGAGCTGTTTCTGTCCTTGTGAAATGTTGCTCCCCTCTTCATTGAGCACCGTTTCATAGCCATCCGGCAGCGTACGGATAAAATGATCGGCATGCGCCGCTTCGGATGCCTGTATGATTTCTTTTTCAACGGCACCCTCGCGTCCGTAAGCAATATTTTCACGGATTGTTCCCTGAAACAGCCAGGTATCCTGCAGCACCATGCCAAAGAGATGATGCAGATGTTCCCGCTTCAGATCCCTGATGTCAATGCCGTCAACGGTGATTTGGCCTTCGCGGCAATCATAGAAACGCATCAGCAAGTTGACCAGCGTGGTTTTCCCGGCACCGGTCGGACCCACAATAGCGACGGACTGACCGGCCTTCACATCGATATTCATCTGCTCAATCAGCGGCTGGTCGTCTTTATACCGGAATGAAACATGGTCGAATCGGACATTGCCCTGCGGTTCCCTGAGGACGAGCGCATGCTCTCTATCTGGTATGTCTTCCGTTTCATCCAGAATTTCAAAAAGACGTTCGGCCGAGGCAACCGTCGATTGTATAATATTAGAGATATTCGCGATCTGATTCAACGGCTGGCCAAACTGGCGGGCGTACTGTATAAATGCCTGAATATCTCCGATCTGTATCGACCGTTTGATGACCAGTATGCCGCCGACTACCGAGATCAGAACATAACCGATATTGCCGACAAACATCATCATTGGCATCATGATGCCGGACAGAAACTGTGCCTTCCATGCGGAATGATAAAGCTGGCTATTTATCTTGTGAAACTTAACAACCGATTGTTTTTCCCTTCCAAACGCTTTAACAACCTGATGGCCTGTGAACATCTCCTCAACATGCCCGTTCAGGTCGCCGATCTGCGCCTGCTGCTGTTTAAAAAAGCCTTGCGAACGTTTCGTAATCATCATGATGCCCACAATGCTAAGTGGAATCGTCAGAAGTATAACTGCACTGAGCAGCGGACTGATCGTCAGCATCATCACAATCACACCAAGGAGCGTGACAATCGAGGTGATCGATGTGGTCAGGCTTTGCTGAAGCGTGTTACTGATATTTTCCGAATCGTTAACGGCGCGGCTGAGCACATCCCCGTATGGATGCGAATCGAAATAACTGACAGGCAGCCGGGCTAGTTTTTCATTAATCTGTCCGCGCAATTTATAGACCATTTTTTGGGAGACTCCGCTCATCAGGTACTGCATCACATAAGTGAACAATGAGCTAAGTACATATAAAATAACCAGTGTAACAACAATATTCCAGATGTATCCAAAATCAACATGTGCTCCCGGCACACCATGCAGTTTCATCATCATACCCTGAAAAAGCCTTGTCGTTGCATTACCCATCAATTTCGGAGCAATAATGGTGAAAACTGTACTTAATAGAGCAGCTGCAAAGACGGCAATAATGACGTACATATGCGGTTTCAGATAAGTCATCAGCCGGTTAAATGTTTTTTTAAAGTGCTTGGGTTTCTGAACCGGCATGCGCATTCTGCCATGTCCGCCAAATCCTCCTCGGGGACCCTGGCTCCTTTTTTCTTCCTCACTCATGCCAGTTCCTCCTTTTTCAGCTGAGATGCGACAATTTCCTGATAAACCGGACATGATGCCATTAATTCATCATGTGTGCCAATCCCGACAATATTGCCATCGTCCAGAACAATAATCCTGTCCGCATGGAGGACCGTGCTCACGCGCTGGGCGACAATGATCAGAACCGATTTTTTTGTTTTCCTTGCCAGTTCCGCCCGCAGCCGAGCATCCGTGCGATAATCAAGTGCCGAGAAGCTGTCGTCCAGAAGAATGATCTCTGCTTTTCTGGCCAGCGCCCGGGCAATAGCCAGCCGCTGCTTCTGGCCGCCGGAGACATTTTTCCCTCCCTGGGCAATCTGCGACTGGTAGCTTTCGCTCATTTCCCCGATAAACTCATCGGCTTGCGCAACGCGTGCGGCTTCTCTGACATCCTCATCTGTTGCCTGATCATTTCCATAACGGATATTCTCGGCAACCGTTCCGGTGAACAGTATCGCTTTTTGTGGAACATAGCCGATCTTCGCCCGGAGCTCTTCTAGTGGAATATCCCTGACATCTCTGCCGTCAATTCGGACCGTACCGCTGACCGCATCAAAAAATCTCGGAATAAGATTGAGCAGCGTCGATTTTCCAGCGCCGGTTCCTCCTATGATTGCCGTCGTTTCACCAGAGCGCGCAGTAAACGAGATATGGGACAATGCCGGCTTTTCTGCGCCCGGATAGGCGAACGTGACATCGCTGAATGACACGCTTCGCTCACTTTCCATATCCGGTTTTCCCGGACGTACAGCAACATCGACAATATCCGGCTGCAGATCAAGCACTTCATTGACGCGGACCGCTGAAACCTGCGCCCTTGGTATCATGATGAACATCATCGCGCCCATCAGGATGGAGAACATAATCTGCATCGCGTATTGAATAAAAGCCATAAGATCACCGACCTGCATGTTCCCGCTATTGATTCTTAGCCCACCAAACCAGACAATCGCGACCGTCGACAGATTCATAATCAACATCATCAGCGGAATGGCCGCGGCCATAATCTGATTGATTTTGATCGATGTCTCAGTGATATCCCGATTTGCCATATCAAATCTGTTTATTTCATGTTTTGTCCGGTTAAAAGACCGAATGACGCGGATGCCGGTCAGTTCTTCACGCAGCACCAGATTCAACCGGTCCATTTTCTTTTGAATGACCTTAAAAAATGGAATTCCTTTTTTAGCCAACACCACAATTCCGACAATCAGCAGCGGCAGCGTAACAACGAGAACCAGAGAAAGCTTGGCATCCTTGTACACCGCCATAATAATGCCGCCAATGAGCATTAACGGAGCCATGGTCATCATCTTGAGTATCATCATATAAACCTGCTCAATTTGTGCGATATCGTTAGTCGTTCTCGTAATCAGTGAACTTGTGCCGACTTGATCGAATTCTTTTAATGAGAAAGTTTCAACATGTGCAAACATGCTGTCCCGCACATCACGGCCAAACCCGGACGCGACTCTGGAAGCCAGATAATTGGCGATCACTGTGAATGCGCCGGCAATCAGTGTCACAAGTAACATCCAGAGACCCATTTTATAGATATAGGGCATATCACCTTTGACAATTCCTGTATCCACAATATCCGACATCAGTGTCGGAAGATAAAGATTGGCCATCGATTGCAGAAAAACAAAAATGACAGAAAAAATGGCTGACCACATGTAGGGCTTTAAATATTTTGACAGGCGAATCACTTTCTCATCTCCCATTCAGAAAAACTTTTTTTAAAATGGCAACGAACTACTAAGTATAGATGTCATACAGCATTTTTTCAGTATAATTCACATTTGTGAACCCGGGATGAACAATTTTTTTCAACAGATTTCATCGTCAACGTCTGATCATTTCAGAATAAGAAGTCAAACAGCCATATTGTTCGTTTTGATAGTTTGATTTTATCACAGCTGGTAGAAAAAACATTATGCTACTCAACAACCATGCAAAAACACAGGCTTGATTCTGGAACTCCATGTGAAATATTCTTTATACCCTGTCCCCCTATTCCCAGCTGTTACGGCGAGGTATCAATCTACATATTTCATACTACAGCATCCATGCAAGTGACAGGGTATAATCTGAGTATCGTTTATAACATACATACCTTTTGATCGGACATTAGCGTGGCACTTCGATGTTTCGCATCCTGTGTTCTTCCGCAGTCGATAAGTTGGGAAATGAATGAAGATGCACTTTTATAAACCTATAGAAATTGCCGGAGAGCTTCACATCAATCAAAACCACCCCTGTGAAATGACCCCCTGAAGTTGGACAATAAAAATCCAACTTCAGGGGGTTTTACTACGACAAGGTATTCAAACGATTTTAAGCTTAAGGTAGTCAGTGAGTATCTTGGTGGAATGGGGAGTACGTCGTTGTGCCATAAATATCATATTCCTTCCAAGAAAACAGTTTTAAATTGGGTCCATCATTATCAGACAAACGGTCTATCAGGAATCAAAAGTTATGATCGAAGAACGGAATGTTATACCTTACAATTTAAATTAAAAGTATTAAAGTGGATGGAGGAGAACCATTCATCACTCGATAATACCGCCTGTCACTTCAATATTTACTCCCCTTCCACTTAGACAATGCCTAGATGGAAAGTTTCTTTCACATCATGAAGGCTGATACAGTAAATGCTCATAACTATCAGACTCGGGAAGAACTGGAAACGGCCATGCGTGAATGGATTAAGTACTATAATAAAACCAGAATCAAAGAAAAGCTCGGTGGCCTGAGTCCGATTGACTACCGGATTTCGACTACCGAGCAAGCAGCTTAAAAACTATGTCCAACTTTTGGGGTTCAGATCACCCATGCTGGTGCAAGGTGTGGGTTTTTCAACAAGCCCAATCAATCTTTCTTATTTCAAGAAACTTACATCTTTTAACTTTTTTTTCGATATCGACCACCAAATGTTAAAACAAAAGCAACAATAAGCTCAACTATAAGGATAGCATCAGTCACCAATGAACTAAGCTTAAAAACATATTTAGTTAAAAGCCAAGCCACGATCAAAGCTCCAATAATCGTATAATAAAAGGCACCAGAGAACACTCTCATTGCAATCACCACCTAGTTTCTAAAAATTTTTCACTTATATTTCACTTATAATATACCTCATAATTTTCATAAGTACCCGGCCCCATGGGTGGTAAATAGTAAATATATTTTATATAAACTCCCTACCAACTTCGCCACCTCGGGGCTGTCGGCCAAAAAAGAGCCGACCCATGCTGGCACAAGGGTAGCTCTGTTTCATTAAAAATTTGTTTCTTGAAATAAAGCTTGACAGGCTTAGAAGAAATCATTGTCTCCTCAATACTGACTAGAAGTAAGTAGGAGGCTTTTTTACATAATTATTTTTTTTTACCCGTTGGCACAAATACAATATACAAGATGCACATAGGAATAACTATTCGATATACTGTTGATGCAGAAATTATGTTGAAATACGAAATTGTAAGAAGAAAAACAGCGATGATAGTTATGGCTATTCTAAGAAGTAGGAAACCCTTTTCCATAATTAATCCTCTCTAATCATTGCCAATGTATGTTGCTAATACCATTAAGTTCACCAGCGCCTGAAAGGGTTCCAAGCTCTACCAACCATATGTTCACATCAAATCTAATTCCACCTGGTGCAATACCAATAGCAACTCCTAGAGTACTAACAATTTTAGCAACAATTGGTTGTGGAATCCAAATACCTCCAATAGTAACGCCTGTGCCTATATGTTGAAGTGTACTACGGGATAAATATACTCTTGCCTTATGATATTTTAATGGTAACTCTTTCTTAGTATTCTTTCACCGAAAACTTGTTGCGTGGTGACCGCAAAAAAATTGCGCGATCTCCGCAAAACCACGCAAAAAAATTGCGTGGTTAAGGAAGCCAAAGGCAGACCTTTATGCAAGCGACTCTCTTAATATAGCAGACTGACTGAAGAAAATTTGTCTATCTAAGTGGCTGACCTTATTTGAGCTCATAAAAAACATACTAACCTTAATGGTGCAGAGAAGTGCGACGGTATTTCCTGCACCACTTTTGTTTTATAGTGGTGGTGAAGCATAAGGCCGCGGGTCTTTTGGGCACTGGATGCCGAAACAAAAACGGGCCGCTTCACCGGTTTCACTGCAGTCTGTTCTAAGTATGTGGGACTCCAGAAGTCGTGTTTTGAAAATGAGATGGGTGAAATGTACGGTGAAAAGCTTCAAATCATGATAAGAAGGGATTGGAATTGAAAACAAAAGCAGTAATTGGTCTTGATATAAGTTCACAGACCTCGGAAGTAGCGGTGATGACCGATCGTCAGCTTGTTGATCATTTTAAAATCACCAATGACGCTATCGGCTTTCAAAGTCTCGTGTCGACCATTCAAAAATTCGCTCAGATACCGGCCATTATTTTCGAAGCGACCGGTGTGTATTCCCGTCGTCTGAAAGCCTTACTGGATGATCACGGCTATCGGTATACACAACTGAATCCGCTTCTGGCGAAGATGCAGATGGATCGACTCCATCCGAATAAAACAGATTCGAACGATGCTCGCCGGCTAGCCGAAACCGAATTCCAACTGAACCGACCGCAGACGGATGTTCAGGCGCCGGTGTACGCCCAACTGAAGGATCTTCACCGCTTCTATCAAGCAGCTCACGAGCGATAACGTTCAGGCGAAGAACCGGCTTCACCGCGTTTTACAGCTTACCTTCCCTGAATGGGAACGAATGACTCTGAGCCATACTGAACCGCTCTACTATCATTTAGTCAAAATATTCCCCCAGCCACAGATGGTTTGCGATCATTCACTTGTCAAAGTGACAGAACAGATCCTCCAGTCCACGCCGAAACACATCGGACGTCAGCGTACCGAGCGGTTGGTCAAACAGTTGATCCTATGTGCAGCACGCTCTTATCCGGCCGTCCCCAACGACTCGCCAGTGGTGAAACAGGCTGTCTACTGGGCCGATCAGATTCTAATGCTCTCCGCCCAGCGAAAAGCGGTGATTGAGGAGATGAAACAGCGAGCCGAAACGCTCCCGGAATACTCCATTTATCTCAGTTTGCCTGACTTTGCGGTCACAACGGCCGTACCGGTCATCGCTGAACTGGGGGGATCTGCGCCGCTTCGATTATCCGAATCAAATCAACGCCTACATCGGCATCGACCTTCGTCACTACGAGTCTGGTCAGTACACGCTGCCGATACTATTAGTAAGCGGGGTGATGCCCTGGCACGGAAAATCCTGTACCGATCCATCGGGACTATTGCTTCCGTCGCCCGCTATCATCCCAATCACATTAATGATTATTACCAACGCAAAAAGCAATCCCCCGGCACCAGTTCCAAGAAGATTGCCATTGCGGCGGTACATCGATTGATTCGGACCGTATACTTCCTAGTGACGCATAATCAAACGTATGACTATGGCCTCGCCACCAGAAGATAGCCTATCTGTACCTTTATATCATAATCGTCTGGCTGAAAAAAGACACCTAGTCAGGCCTAGTTTGGTATACATTTTTTTGCACGGAAGTCCTTGAGAATTTCTCCATCCACCAATTATTTTACTCAAGGGCTTGACTAATGGTAGAAAAAAGACGCAATCAGCGCATTTCCAAGTGTTCTAAGTCTTCGTAGTATGAACCCTTCACCCGGTCAAACCACTCCACGACATTTGTACCCTCACAGGTGGGTTGATGCTTGAATTTACGAGAAATGTCCATGCGTGTATTTCTCTGGATCAGCTCTTTGTTTTCCCTCTCAAGCCGATCAGATTGGTTTCTAAACGTTTCACTCGCTTTTGCCACCAAAAAAAAAGCCTCGAAGGTCTTTTCGGTCCAATACGGCGACCTCACGACTGTTTCTGAGGACACACACTGTTTTGTACTTCACCGGAATGCGGTGAAGCCGGTCACCCAGCATACCGGTTTTTTCGGTAGCTGCCTTAACCGTGCTGAGATTCTTTTCTTCACGGGCGATCGACGTCTGTAATTCGCCCAAGGTTTCCGTGGATTCCTCGATCTGAGTCGTGATCTTCTGAACCGTCTGCAAGGCTGCTGTATGCTGCGCTGTGAGCTGAATTTCCTGAGCCGCTCGTACAAGCCAGTACCTTCGTCACCTTTTTGATATCCCGCTGTTTCTGCGCTCCAGTGCTGATCAGTGCATTCACAGCCTTTTCTGTTTCAGCCAGGCTGCTCTTTTTTCAACCAGCGTTTTTTCGGCCTCGACAGCCTTTTCCTGCGCTAATTCTGCACGGATTTCTGCCTGCTTCGCCTTGTAGTCTAATTCGTCCAAGTGCTCATTTCTCGATTGCCTTTTTTCCACGTCGAAGCCCTGTTGCTGCAGGTGCTCCGGTAGAGCTTTCTGCAAGTCCTGAAGCTCCTTATGATTGAAAATCCGCTTGGCCGACAGCTTATGGTCGGCCGTGATCAGTACCACGCCTAAATGCATGTGAGGCGTAGTTTCGTCCAGATGAACCGAAGCAAACACCACGTTTTTTTCACCATATCGCTCTTTGAAAAAATCCGTGGCTGCCTGAAAATACTGAGCGGCCTTTCCACTCGCTCTTGCTTCCATTGGGTCAAGGATATAGCTGCTTCTTTCCGGATCATCGAACAGTTCCGGACTGGCGCTAACAATGAAGCGGCACACCCTTACCGCATCTTTCCGAATGGCCTGGTTGGTCTCGACCCCTTCGACAATTCGGGTGTCGATTTTATTCGGGTAAGAAATTTCATACGCGTTGACCAGGCCATAGTTCAAATAGGAGTATTGCGTGTTGATGTCCTTGTTCGCGTGATTTTCCGTTTCTCGTTGATTGTGCCGTTGCAAGCTGCCCAAGTTTCCGGCACCGTACTTTTCCATATGACACACCACAAAAGCCATGAACGAGCATCTCTTTTTTCGGCAGCTCTTCCAAGTAAAGTATAGGTAAATATACTTCACTCCGTGGAGCTTGCGCTCTGCGAGGCTCTCCCGGCAAAAGCCAGGGCTTGCCTTCGGCAGGGAGTGATGTCCAATCACTACTCTGACAAAAAAGGCTTTGTGAGGAATTTAAAAATTCCTCACAAAGCCTTTTTAAAATCCATACTTATCTCCAACTGTAATCCCAATGACTGAAAACATTTACTGTTGCTGTTTTATAGTTATTCATAGGAACTGGGGCCGCTCCAGTTCCACCAAGTACCATATATTCTCGTTGTGTTACAGTGTATACATTATATACTGAACGAAAAATAATTTGCCTGTGTACCTTGTTGGGAATATAGATGGAATAACTTGTACCATAAGTCTTGGTTACATTAAGTGTAACTCCTAAAGAAGCGGCAATTGTTCCTGCTCCTACAGGATATTGCCCTGATATTGTATTAGTAAATCCTCTATCTACAGAAGTAGAGTCGCTTAAGGTTAATGTAGCAGGTCCATCTCCAGAAGGACCTGCTCTCCAACCACTATAATGGGTTGCAGTGTATTTTTTACCAGTAATTTTCCACTCATAATAATAAACAATTATTTGTGGACTAAAATGTGATGAGCTATTTTCATCAACAGGTCTATAGAAGTTGCCGTCGTTGTTCAGATTTACCAGTGGTGCTTTTTCATAGTCAACAGAACCTGAGGCATACGCCTCTGTAACGGAACTTGTTGCGATTAAAAAAATGGCCAACAGTGTTGAAATAAAAAATACTTTTTTCAATTTGTTGTTTCTCCTTTCTAAAGCGTCAAAATAGTCGATGTGAACGTTGCGCATGCTGAAAGTAGACAAATTTCTACTCCGGATCTTTAATCGGGCTTTTTAATTTCAAGATAAATATATATGACAAGAAACACAGCAGAAATAATTAGCGGTGCAAATGTAGCTACATTAATAATTCCTAAATTACTGGATAACCACTTGTAAACTGCGTTGGGCTGATTTAAAACAAAATCTGGATTTTCCGCTAAAAATAGTGCTCTATTTATAAATAAAAAAAAGAAAAACACAAACAATGATTTGATAGAACATTCTAATAGTTCGAAATATTTCAAGTGTTCATCCCCTATCATTTAACTTTATGTTGTTTACAATTTTATAATAAAATATACTATCGAGCCTTGTTTATACGATGTTCGATAATCAACGATACAATCAAAACAATCACCAGAAACGAAAGAAATGTAAACTGAAACAATGGAAATGTGATCGCAAATACAGCAATACATGAAGCCACAATAAGATACTTGTTATACGGCTTTAGTCGCTTTCGCATCCGAATCGAAAACACCAATCCTCCGATTACAATCAGTATGATACCTATCAATGGCGTATAATTCATAGGCTCCTCCTTTCTTTATCGAGATTAAAAAAACCTTTAATTTTCGTAAACCTCAACCGTCAGCTGAAATCACAGTCTTTTCTTTCACCAGATACCAGATATACAATCAATCATAAGATCCTAGGATATTCCTAATAGTAACATCTTTCTATTATTCTTTCACCGAAATTTTTTTGCGGTAACCACGCAATTTTTTTGCGTTATTACCAAATAATGGAACGTTTTTAAGAAACTATTATCATTCTGCATCAATTCTATTTTCAATTACAAAATCACGTAATTTTTCAAACTAATATGCCACTTAGCCATGACATCGAACGTGCCATTTGCCACTTCGTCATCACCAGTAACACTTACAAGTAATTGGACTTAGTCGTCAGCAATTTTACGGCATTCATCGACTGATTGAGTCTTGCGAAGTGCTTGGGCTAATGTGAGGAGCTTTCTTTAGTGATAAATATTCCGGGTACGACAAGAAGCATTCTCCGTTTCCGGAAAATGCTTCTTGTATTCATTNAATGTGAGGAGCTTAGTGATAAATATTCCGGGTACGACAAGAAGCATTCTCCGTTTCCGGAAAATGCTTCTTGTATTCATTTGCCTGGCAGTGACCTACTCTCACAGGGGGACAGCCCCCCACCCCCATCGGCACAGAAGAGCTTAACGGCCGTGTTCGGGATGGGAACGGGTGTGACCTCTTCGCTATAACCGCCAGACTAAATACCCGGCTCGAACGAGCCTTCAAAACCGGTAACGAACGAAACAAGCGCCTTGTCTTCCACAGACTGACCGTCTGGGTTAAGCCCTCGGCCGATTAGTATCTGTCCGCTCCACGCGTCACCGCGCTTCCACTCCAGACCTATCTACCTCATCATCTCTGAGGGGCCTTACTGGTTTGAAACCATGGGAAATCTCATCTTGAAGGGGGCTTCATGCTTAGATGCTTTCAGCACTTATCCCGGCCACACATAGCTACCCAGCGTCTGCTCCTGGCGGAACAACTGGAACACCAGCGGTGTGTCCATCCCGGTCCTCTCGTACTAAGGACAGCTCTTCTCAAATTTCCAACGCCCGCGACGGATAGGGACCGAACTGTCTCACGACGTTCTGAACCCAGCTCGCGTACCGCTTTAATGGGCGAACAGCCCAACCCTTGGGACCTACTTCAGCCCCAGGATGCGATGAGCCGACATCGAGGTGCCAAACCTCCCCGTCGATGTGAACTCTTGGGGGAGATAAGCCTGTTATCCCCAGGGTAGCTTTTATCCGTTGAGCGATGGCCCTTCCATGCGGTGCCACCGGATCACTAAGCCCGACTTTCGTCCCTGCTCGACTTGTGGGTCTCGCAGTCAAGCTCCCTTGTGCCTTTACACTCTGCGAATGATTTCCAACCATTCTGAGGGAACCTTTGGGCGCCTCCGTTACCTTTTAGGAGGCGACCGCCCCAGTCAAACTGCCTACCAGACACTGTCTCCGGACCGGATCACGGTCCCGGGTTAGAATGCCGGTATCGTCAGGGCAGTATCCCACGGGCGCCTCCCCCGAACCTAGCGGTCCGGCTTCTCTGGCTCCTGCCTATCCTGTACAAACGATACCCACATCCAATATCAAGCTGCAGTAAAGCTCCATGGGGTCTTTCCGTCCTGTCGCGGGTAACCTGCATCTTCACAGGTACTATAATTTCACCGGGTCTCTCGTTGAGACAGTATCCAAATCGTTACACCTTTCGTGCGGGTCGGAACTTACCCGACAAGGAATTTCGCTACCTTAGGACCGTTATAGTTACGGCCGCCGTTTACTGGGGCTTCGATTCAAAGCGGCTCCCCGAAGGGATGACCTCTCCTCTTAACCTTCCAGCACCGGGCAGGTGTCAGCCCCTATACTTCACCTTGCGGTTTCGCAGAAACCTGTGTTTTTGATAAACAGTCGCTTGGATCTTTTCACTGCGGCTCTCTGGGCCCGAAGGCCCGTCGAGCACCCCTTCTCCCGAAGTTACGGGGTGATTTTGCCGAGTTCCTTAACGAGAGTTCTCCCGAGCGTCTGAGAATTCTCTTCTAGCCCACCTGTGTCGGTTTCGGTACGGGCGCCGTGACACTCGCTAGAGGCTTTTCTTGGCAGTGTAGGTACAGGCCCTTCGGTACTCTATTTCCCTCCTCATCACCGCTCGGCTTCCTGCAGCGGGATTTGCCTCGCTGCCGGCCTCACGGCTTGAACGCACTCTTCCATCCGTGCGCTGGCCTTGCCTTCCTGCGTCCCCCCATCACTCAAACGTGTCTTGGCGGTACAGGACTTTCCACCTGTTGTCCATCGCCTACGCCTCTCGGCCTCGGCTTAGGTCCCGACTAACCCTGAGCGGACGAACCTTCCTCAGGAAACCTCAGGCTTTCGACGGAGGAGATTCTCACTCCTCTTTTCGTTACTCATACCGGCATTCTCACTTCCAAGCGCTCCAGCCCACCTTCCGGTGAACCTTCTACGCCCTTGGAACGCTCCCCTACCATGACCCATCGGGTCATCCGCGACTTCGGTGCTGTGTTTGAGCCCCGTTACATTTTCGGCGCAGCGCCACTCGACCAGTGAGCTATTACGCACTCTTTAAATGGTGGCTGCTTCTGAGCCAACATCCTGGTTGTCTGGGCAACGCCACATCCTTTCCCACTTAACACACACTTGGGGACCTTAGTCGGCGGTCTGGGCTGTTTCCCTTTCGACGACGGATCTTATCACTCGCCGTCTGACTCCCGGACGTAAGCGCCTGGCATTCGGAGTTTGACTGAACTCGGTAATCCTGTGGGGACCCCTTATTCAATCCGTGCTCTACCTCCAGGCCTCACGCGTCCGAGGCTAGCCCTAAAGCTATTTCGGGGAGAACCAGCTATCTCCGTGTTCGATTGGCATTTCACCCCTACCCACACCTCATCCCCGCATTTTTCAACATGCGTGGGTTCGGGCCTCCATTCAGTGTTACCTGAACTTCACCCTGGACATGGGTAGATCACACGGTTTCGGGTCGGCAACCCTAAACTCATTCGCCCTCTTCAGACTCGCTTTCGCTGCGGCTCCGCCTCTTCAGCTTAACCTAGCTTAGAATCGCCACTCGCCGGTCCATTCTACAAAAGGTACGCTGTCACCCCCCGAAGGGGGCTCCAACTACTTGTAAGCACACGGTTTCAGGATCTCTTTCACTCCCCTTCCGGGGTGCTTTTCACCTTTCCCTCACGGTACTGGTTCACTATCGGTCACTGGGGAGTATTTAGCCTTGGGAGACGGTCCTCCCTGCTTCCGACGGGGTTTCTCGTGTCCCGCCGTACTCAGGATCCACTCCGGAGGACGCGCCGCTTCGGCTACAGGGCGTTTGCCTTCTCTGGCCGGCCCTTCCAGGCCGTTCGCCTGCTGCGCGTCTTTCTGACTCCATGTGGAGTGTCCTACAACCCCAGGGGGCAAGCCCCCTGGTTTGGGCTGTTTCCGTTTCGCTCGCCACTACTCAGGAAATCGCATTTGCTTTCTCTTCCTCCGGGTACTGAGATGTTTCAGTTCCCCGGGTCTGCCTTGACGCGCCTATGGATTCAGCGCGCCATCCTGCCCGTTCGGGCAGGGGGTTCCCCCATTCGGAAATCTCCGGATCTCAGCTGACTTACAGCTCCCCGGAGCTTATCGGAGTTCGTTCCGTCCTTCATCGGCTCCCAGTGCCAAGGCATCCACCGTGCGCTCTTTAAAACTTAACCACTCGATCAAAGACGCCATCTTTGATGCTCGGTCGTTATGGAATGACTTGACTTGTTGCTTGTTTCTTTCGTTATCCAGTTTTCAAGGATCGTCCCACGCCCCCGAAGGGACGCCGGGTCTGAAGGAATGCTTCCTTCAAAACCAAACAAAAGCCCAAACGCTTCGCTGAGTCTCTTTTTCCTTAGAAAGGAGGTGATCCAGCCGCACCTTCCGATACGGCTACCTTGTTACGACTTCACCCCAATCATGGGTCCCACCTTCGGCGGCTGGGTCCATAAAGGTTCCCGCACCGACTTCGGGTGTTATCCACTCTCGTGGTGTGACGGGCGGTGTGTACAAGGCCCGGGAACGGATTCACCGCGGCATGCTGATCCGCGATTACTAGCAATTCCGGCTTCATGCAGGCGGGTTGCAGCCTGCAATCCGAACTGGGGGCGGCTTTATGGGATTGGCTCAACCTCGCGGTCTCGCAGCCCTTTGTACCGCCCATTGTAGCACGTGTGTAGCCCAGATCATAAGGGGCATGATGATTTGACGTCATCCCCACCTTCCTCCGGTTTGTCACCGGCAGTCACCCTAGAGTGCCCAACTCAATGCTGGCAACTAAGGTCAAGGGTTGCGCTCGTTGCGGGACTTAACCCAACATCTCACGACACGAGCTGACGACAACCATGCACCACCTGTCACTCCGTCCCCCGAAGGGGAAAGCCTGATCTCTCAGGCGGTCGAAGGATGTCAAGACCTGGTAAGGTTCTTCGCGTTGCTTCGAATTAAACCACATGCTCCACTGCTTGTGCGGGCCCCCGTCAATTCCTTTGAGTTTCAACCTTGCGGTCGTACTTCCCAGGCGGAATGCTTAATGTGTTAACTTCAGCACTAAGGGGTTGGACCCCCCTAACACCTAGCATTCATCGTTTACAGCGTGGACTACCAGGGTATCTAATCCTGTTTGCTCCCCACGCTTTCGCACCTCAGCGTCAGTAACAGACCAGAGAGCCGCCTTCGCCACCGGTATTCCTCCACATCTCTACGCATTTCACCGCTACACGTGGAATTCTACTCTCCTCTTCTGTACTCAAGCTCCCCAGTTTCCAATGGCCGCTTGCGGTTGAGCCGCAAGATTTCACATCAGACTTAGGAAGCCGCCTGCGCGCGCTTTACGCCCAATAATTCCGGACAACGCTTGCCACCTACGTATTACCGCGGCTGCTGGCACGTAGTTAGCCGTGGCTTTCTGGCCGGATACCGTCACTGCAAGAGCATTTCCTCTCTCACTCATTCTTCTCCGGCAACAGAGCTTTACGATCCGAAAACCTTCTTCGCTCACGCGGCGTTGCTCCATCAGACTTTCGTCCATTGTGGAAGATTCCCTACTGCTGCCTCCCGTAGGAGTTTGGGCCGTGTCTCAGTCCCAATGTGGCCGATCACCCTCTCAGGTCGGCTATGCATCGCGGTCTTGGTGGGCCGTTGCCCCGCCAACTAACTAATGCACCGCGGGCCCATCTGTAAGCGATGGCCGAAACCATCTTTCAACCCTGCACCATGCGGTGCAGCGTGTTACCCGGTATTAGCTCCCGTTTCCCGGAGTTATCCCCGTCTTACAGGCAGGTTGCCCACGTGTTACTCACCCATCCGCCGCTCACTTCCGGGGGCAAGCCCCCTTCCGTGCGCTCGACTTGCATGTATTAGGCACGCCGCCAGCGTTCGTCCTGAGCCAGGATCAAACTCTCCAAAAAATACTCTTCCAGGAAGCCGAAGCTTCCGCTTATTTCTTTTTCGTTCTGTCGATCCTCAGCAAAAATTTTGAATTGACTTAAGGGTTTCACCCTTTAAATCACGCTTGGCTTTTGTTCAGTTTTCAAGGAACATTCCGCATCGCTTCTTGTTAGCAGCAACTCTTATATGATAGCATACTGTATCGAAGAAGTCAATACCTTTTTTCAATCACCATTTCGGCGACAAGAAATATTATATTACTCTCTTAATCTCTTGTCAACAATTAATTTTAATTTGAAAAACACGGCAAGACATATAGTAGCATCCCGCCGTTTATTCGTCAATAGCTTATTTATTTTTCCGTACCTAATCATTCAGACTCATCATTCAGACTCCAGTCGTATACCTGATTAGAACAAGCGCCGCGACACCTGGAATCCCAAGCAATCCGCTGACAGACGCCGTCGCAATATTAATGGGAATGTGCAGACTGAATGATTGACCGACAACATTAAGCAGAAAGAGAAAAAAAACACCGATCAACAAACGTACCGCCAATCTCCCAATCCACCGCAGAGGATGAAAGGAAGTCCCGAAAACAGTCATCAAAAAGAGCAGAACAACAAATCCGGCCATAACGAACAGAAAAGTAGTCAAAGGAACAACCCCCTTTTACTTTGCGACCCTTCAAAAAGGTGACTTAAGCAGAGACACATTCAGCCGCAGAACAGTCACATCAAGCGAATTACAGGATGACGGCAGTACAAAAAGCACTTCCCTCACAAGAAATCCACCTAGCGATTCCTCCTGCCTTTTAAAAGTATATGGGGGGCCTGTCCTGAATAGAACAATCAGTTCTCTACATGGATCTTCAGTTCGCGGACTTCTTTCAATAGAAAAAGATACCTAGTTTCCGCAAGTTTCAGTTGATACATAACTTCCTCTGAAGGATCGATACTGGGCTCAATGACGTCCCGTTTTGTCATCCAGTCCCGTTTACAACGTGTTAACGATTCAAGAAGCGAATCCGTTATTTCCTTCCTCAACAATCCTTTTTTTCTTCCAAACATAGCAAGCATCCTCCAGATTAATGCGTGGCCCGTTACCCCGGGAAACATCAGTCAAATTCTAATTTCCAATGCTCAGATCACAGTTCCCTACGCCCTTCAATAGCCTTTGACAAAGTTACTTCATCTGCATATTCGAGATCTCCTCCAACAGGAAGTCCATGAGCAATCCGTGAAGTTTTCACGCCAATAGGCTTAACTAAACGGGAAATATACATCGCGGTTGCTTCACCTTCAACAGTCGGGTTGGTCGCCAGGATGATCTCCTTTATCGATTCATCCTCCAGGCGCCGGATCAATTCTGCAATCTTAATATCTTCAGGACCGATCCCGTCCATTGGCGAAATGACGCCGTGAAGCACGTGATATACGCCATGATAATCACGCATTTTTTCCAGCGCTACGACGTCTTTCGGATCCTGTACAACACAGATGGTCGAATGATCGCGTGAAGAGTCATCGCAAATCGGGCAGGGATCACGGTCGCTGATATTCTGGCATATTGAACAGTATACTAGCTTTCTTTTGACATCTACCAAAGAACGAGCAAATTCCATAACATCTTCTTCATTCATATCCACTGCATAAAAAGCAAGACGAACTGCTGTCTTAGGTCCGATTCCCGGAAGTTTCATAAAACCGTCAATCAGTTTGGCAATGGGTTCAGGATATTGCATGGCAAGGAACCTCCACAAAGTGCTTAAAAAATTATAACTAAGCAGCAGCGAATTCCACTGTCCAATCATCTGGGCTCACGGAATCCGCCGCTTTCAACAAATCTATAGCAAACTTCAGAGGTTACATTCCGGGCAAATTCAACCCCTTGGTAAATTTGCCGAGCCTCTGGTTGACTAGTTCCTCCGTTTTTGTCAGCGCATCATTCACAGCTGCCAGAACTAAATCCTGAAGCATATCCACATCTTCCGGATCAACTGCCTCCGGCTTAATCGTAATGTCAACGATCTGCTTGTGTCCATTGGCTTTCACCGTCACCACCCCGCCGCCGGCCGTTCCTTCAACAAACTCATCTTTAAGTTTTTCCTGTTCCTCCGCCATTTGCTTCTGCATTTTCTGTACCTGACGCATCATATTATTCATATTTCCCCGCATCATTTAAATCGCCTCCAAAGGTTAATCTTTAATATCAAGCAAATCAGAGCCAACTAATTTCTTTGCTTCCTCAATCAACGGATCCTGATCTTGCTGATCTCCCGATTTTTTTTCCGAAGCTTTTGACCGCTGAATAAAATCCTGTTTCAATTTTTCCCAGGTTTCCTCAGGGACAGGATACATCATTTTTTTCTTGTGAATGACATCCTGTAAAATGGATTGAACCATTTCTGTAATATGGCTTTTGGCATCCATAACCATCTGGCAGTGAAAATCGTACTTAAAAGCCTGGATAAAGCCATCCGGCGAACTGGCTACAGGCTGACTTTCCAAGAGCCAGGCATTTGCAGCCACATTCTGCACCCTGATCTTTGACATGACTTCCCCCCAGGCAGACCGGAGCTCAGTCAGATCGTCTTTGGTTGCCGCATCAAGCACCTGACTGAGTTTTCCCATCGGCAGCCGAATGCTCCCGCTGTTTCTTGTCCTGCGGCCGCTGTTTCCAACAGCAGGCTGCTGGACTGGAAGAGTTTCCCCGTCCCCAGCCGGTGTGGGACGTTCCTTGATTTCCCGTTCCAGTGCCTCGACTCTTTTTTCCAGTAGTTCAAGACCGGCAGCGGTCGGCTCATGCTGCAGGCCACGGCCCGCCAATTGACAAAGCCGTACAATGGCCATCTCTAGGAAAATGCGCGGATGATTGGTGCGCTTCATTTCCAGAAAAGCATTGTTTAATTGGCGGATGAACTCATACAACCGGTCTGTCGAAGTGTTTTCCGACTGCTCACGGAAGCTGTCGTCCACACGCGGACGGCTCAAAATGTCTTCCAGATCCGGCGAAGTCTGATAAAGCAACAAATCGCGATAATAAAAAATCAGCTGTTCAATTAATCGGAGCGGATCTTTGCCCTGGTCAAGCAGTGCCGATGTTTTATTGATGGCAGTAGCCGCGTCATGTGCGTCCAGAGCCTCGGTCAGCTCCCGGATCAGGCGGTCGGAAACCATGCCCGTCACATCAAGCACGTCCTGCACCATCACTTTTCCGTCGCTGTAAGCCACTGTCTGATCGAGAACACTCAGCGCATCACGCATGCCGCCCTCGCTCGCCTTGGCAATCAGCTGAAGGGCCTCATCCTCCGCTTCAATATGCTGGTCGCGGACGACATATTGAAGGCGACCCGCGATGGCTGATGCCGGAATGCGCCGAAAATCAAACTGCTGACAGCGCGATATAATGGTCAGTGGAATCTTCTGCGGCTCAGTCGTCGCCAGAATAAAAACGACATGTTCCGGAGGCTCCTCCAACGTTTTCAAAAGCGCATTGAACGCACCCGTTGACAGCATGTGCACTTCATCAATGATATAGACTTTATAGCGGACTTCACTGGGTGCGTATTTTACTTTATCACGAATCTCCCGGATCTCATCGACACCGTTGTTGGACGCGGCATCGATTTCAATGACATCAGCGATGCTCCCGTCTGTAATCCCGCGGCAAGCAGCGCATTCATTGCACGGCTCGGCAACGGGCGCGTGCTCACAGTTTATCGCTTTGGCCAGTATCTTCGCTGCACTGGTTTTACCCGTTCCGCGTGGTCCGGTAAAGAGATAGGCATGGGAAAATTGCTGCTTGATCAGAGCATTCTGCAGCGTCTGCGTAATGTGCTGCTGGCCGGCAATATCGTGAAATGTTTGGGGCCGGTACACTCTGTAAAGCGCCTGATAAGCCAAAGTTCATCCCCCTTTACCGATGAAAACAGGCTTTTTAATTTTGTATAAATTTATTATAACGGTAACAGACGGTGAAGTGAACTGCGGTTGCTCCTTCTTCTGCCCATCATAAGAAATTGTTGAAGTTTTTAATAAAACAGGGGCTACCGAAAACTGTGTTCCGATAGCCCCTGTACTTTATTATTTTAACGCCGTGCACCTTTTGTCGATCAGGGCGCCATAAGCGCTTCTCAAGCCGCCGGCTCAGCCCAGGTAACCCCGCGGCACACGAAAGGTCTCACTTACTGCTGCTTCCTTCCGGACCTGACAGGGTTCATGAGTTTCCGTTGCGCGGGACCCGAACGTCAACACCACGTGCTCAAGGCTGCCTTACATCGCACAAACCTCGAAAAGGAATTCAACCTCGCTATAGCGGATTGCGAGTTACAGGGCACCGCTGCCTCCCCGTCTAGCACGGCTAATTTTATAACAAAATTAATGGCGGAGGCGAGAGGATTTGAACCCCCGCGGCGCCGAACGACGCCCTAACTGATTTCGAGTCAGTCCCCTTCAGCCACTTGGGTACGCCTCCACAGCCAAATTCCGTAACGATGACTAGTTTAACATAAAACAATATCCGTTACAAGTTTGTAATTAATCATCCGGAAAGCGCTTACTTCGCGACTTTCTTCTTATTGCTGCGCAATTTTCTGAAAAATCGGGTCAAAAGCGCACCGCACTGTTCCTCCAGCACACTGCCCGTCACATCTGCGCGGTGATTGAACCGCTCATCCTGAACCAGATTCATTAAAGTACCGGCGCATCCTGCCTTTGGATCGGCCGCACCGTAAACCAGGCGCTCAATACGTGACAGGACAACCGCACCGGCGCACATTGGGCACGGTTCAAGCGTCACATACAGCGTGCAGCCGGAAAGGCGCCACGTGCCTAACTTTTGGCTTGTTTCCTGAATTGCCGTCAATTCGGCGTGAGCAGTTGGCTCCTGCAGCGTTTCACGTTTGTTATAGGCACTGGCGATGATTTTACCATCCCTGACGATGACCGCGCCGATCGGCACTTCACCGATCGCTTCGGCTTTTTCCGCTTCCGCAATCGCCAGCGCCATATATTTCTCATCTTCTGAAGATGACATTTCCAACCCCATTTCTATATTTCGTTCAAAAATAGCGGAAACTACCTGTTTCGTTTTTTTAGCCATTCAGGCAACATACAAAAAACGGGAGATGCATCAGCACTTCCCGATCCTCACATCATTTCATTTTTTTGCAAACCGTTCTGTCAGTTCTTCGACCCGATACCGATGAACTGGAGAATGTACATGAATAGGTTGATAAAGTCCAGATAAATAGAAACAACAATCATTGGGATATCCTGATCGGTGAATCCATGAACCGTTAATCTGCTGAAATCAAACAGCGTATACCCGATAAAAATCAGAATGCCCATACCGGAATAAATCATCATCGTCATGCTCGAAAAAGGGATAAAAATCCCGACAATCGGAATGATGACAAGAGCGATCAGAGCAAGGAACAAAAAACGGCCCAGAAATGAAAAGTCACGCTTGCTGACCATCGTATAAACGGCAATTGCCCCAAATGAGACGGTCGTAATTGTGAACGCCTGAAGGACCACAGCCGTTCCCAGCATGTGAGTGTACACATTGAGTACTGAATACAGAGTCAAACCTGAAATGAACATAAACGCATACATCATTAGATAACCGACCGACTGACGCTTCCTGACAGCCATCATAATAAAGATCAGAACAAGTTCAGCAATCCAGAGTGGTAGCTGGAGTGCTGCAGGCACATACTGCCCAACATAGACACCTGCAGTTGTCGCCAATAGTCCCGAAAAAAATGCACCGAATAGTTTCGAGTAGGGTCTTCTTAGTGTTTCGGTTGAAAAGCTTTCCATAATCGACATCCTTTCTTAGGGCTTGTAATAATAATACGCAAGAAAAATCACTAAAGTTTCTCATTCAGAAAATATATTTTAATGTACCAGCCTTTTAAATCATGTTAAAAGGCTTACATCCATTATACAATTCTGTTCTGGAAAATCAAAAATAATCGGAATAAAATATGATAAACTGCCGATGGTGTGGAATATCAATATCCAAGAAAAGAGCGGCCCGTTTTTCACGAGTGCCGCTCTTCCCGCCCTTTTCATCGGTTTTTACTTTTGATGACGCCTGGCGCTCACTTTCAGAATCTTACCTGCCTGCGTCTGCTGCGTTTCACCATTTATCTGGCTGTTCGTATGCATCGCATGGGATTTTGCATTCGGATCAATCATTTCGCTGGTTAAATCCGGTTTCTTTTTCACCTGCTCGTCCCTCCGCATGATCGTGATTCTGATCTTCCCGCTGTTTCCTACGCGCGGAAAACATGCGTTCGCCGGGGTGATCTTTAATCGACCCATCAGCACGCTTCGACGCGTACTCATCTTTAGCGCCCGGCCATAATTCCTCATCATTCTGCACGCTGAACGTTGTTCCCGGCTGATCCACCAAAGCAAAACCTCCTTTTCAAAAGGGTACTTTTAGTATGCGGAGATTCAAGAAAAATATGAGGGCGGTTATTAAGATTGGGATGAAGCGCGATGCAAACCGGGAATTCTCTCCCGCAGCCTTAACGCCAGCAAAGCGACAAAAACCGTTTTGACCACATCACCGGGAATAAAAACAGCGCTCATCGCGATGGCATTCCACCAGGAAATATGCATCAGTGCAGCCTGCCATAAAGTTCCTATTGGGTAAAGAACGAAGACTCCTCCGGCCAGACCGGCAGCGATCAATAGCCAGAGCGGCGTTTTTTTGGATAGAGACAGGATCAGTGACATCACAAACGCTTCGGCAACCCAACCTAAAACAAAACCGCCGCTGACAGAAGCGAAAATTGCTCCCGCCCCGCCGTGTCCACCGCCAAGAATGGGCGCTCCCGCGATCACCAGCAACACGAACAGCACCATACTTGAAGTTGCTGCCCGGACGCCGAGAAACATGCCGGCAAACAACACGCCGATATTTTGAAGTGTGATCGGAACCGGTGTGAACGGCAGCGGAATCGATGGAAGAAAGCCTAGAACACCAAGGATTGCAGCAAATAAAGCTATTTCTACAAGCTCTTTTGTTTTCATTTTTTCTCCCCCTGTTCTGAATCAGTTAACGTTTTAATTGTAAAAAGGGAGGAATTATATGTCAACATATTTTTTAATTTAGTTAACATATAATTCGTTTAACGTTAATGATTGCCAAACGAAAAAACACCCGAAAGCATTATGCTCCGGGTGTCTTATGAAAATCAGCGTGACTGGATCATCACAACTTTGTAATAATCTTATCAATAAAACCGTATTCCTTTGCTTCTTCCGCCGTCAGGAAATTATCGCGGTCGGTATCCTGTAAAATTTGTTCAGGTGTACGATTTGAGGTATCAGACAGAATTTTGTTCAGCTTTTCTCTTGTTTTTAAGATATGTTTTGCACTGATTTCAATATCGCTGGCCTGCCCCTGTGCTCCGCCCAGCGGCTGATGAATCATGACTTCGCCATTCGGCAGCGACAGGCGCTTGCCCTTAGTTCCAGACGTCAGGATAATAGACGCCATAGATGCGGCCATTCCGACACAGATCGTCTGAATATCCGGTTTGACAAAGTTCATCGTATCAAGGATGGCAAATCCTGCCGAAACCGATCCGCCCGGGCTGTTGACGTAAATCGAAATATCTTTTTCAGGATCCTCCGACGCAAGGAAGAGCAGCTGGGCCACAATACTGTTGGCCACTTCATCGTTAATTTCCGATCCTAGAAAAATAACACGGTCTTTCAGCAATCGCGAATAGATATCGTACGACCGCTCTCCGCGATTTGATTGTTCAATGACATAAGGTATAAAAAATGACATGCCGTTTCCTCCTGTATATTACCTTTTGTATAATCAAACAGATTGTTACGCTGCGTCCCGGATGGTACCGGAATGCCTGTAAATACTGCCAGACAAATAATTCCTCAAACCGCCGGCCATCCGCATGGCTTGGTGCTGCGCGCCAGTTTCTTCCCAATAAAGACGTAGCAGGCGTTCAGGATCCCCGCTCTGAAAAGCGTCCGCATAACGCAACGCCCGTTGATCGGCTTTACCGTAGGCCGCCTTCTTGCCGGAATCCCGGAGCTTTTTTCTCGCCCGGTGATAGATCACCCGGACGTTGCCCTCCGTTTCGCCGGTCTGTTCCGCCACTTCAGCAGGGGTCATCTCCCAGCCGGCAAGCATCATAAAAACAAGAGATTGTTTCGGCGTCAGCAGTTTAACCAGACGCTTCACACCCTGTGCCAGAACGTCTTCATTTATTTCTGCAGCCACTGAACTGGGGTGGTCTTCAAAGGAGCTCTTCACTGTCTCATCAACAGAAACCTTGCGGTGCCCGTCAATCCAAGCACTGGAAATGATCCGGTAAAGATAAGCCTTAGTAATTGGCCGATCTGTTTTTTTTCTCCAGGCACTGTAAAGCCTGATCATTGAAATTTGAAATAAGTCGTCGCCGTCCCATGAGGAACTAGTGAGTAACGCGCAATACCGGCGCATCAGCGCGATGTACGGCTTAAAGACAGTTTCAAACTGTGAATCACTTTTCTGCTGCAGAGCGTCCATGGACCCGCCCTCCTTTACCCGGGTTTTCAGTGAAATAAACGAAAATCGATCCGCTTATGTTACAAATCGGAACTTTTTTTTGAAAAACTTATGCCTTGTATTCTCTATCATATACAAAAAGCCGTGCAGAGCCAAGAAAATGCAATTTAAAAAGGAATAGATGATTAACTTCCCTAAAGAAATCTCTTCTTTACTGTATATCCAGAATCCTGTCCAGCTCATCAAATTTTTGTATTTGATAAGTAGGAGCTATCGATGTATCATTGTGCTTCATGTCAGGATTAAACCAGCAAGTATCCAGCCCGGCCTGTTGTCCGCCTTTAATATCCGAGTTCAAAGAATCCCCAATGATCAGTCCCCGCTGCGCAGAAAAGTGGGGGATTCTCGCAAAGACATAATCGAAATACTCCCTCATCGGTTTCTGAAAACCGGTTGCTTCTGAAACAAAAATATCCCTAAAAAACGGGTATAACCCCGAATCACGCAAACGCCGGTTCTGCGTTCCGGAGACACCGTTTGTGACAATGTATAAGTCATATTGATTCTTCAGCCGTTTGATCAATTCAGAAGCGCCCTGCACCAGCTGATGCCCCTGATCAAGATAACTGCGGTATTTCTTTTCGAAGAATGCACCATCCTCCTCTTTGCCATACGCTCTGAATAGAAGCGAAAAACGGGTATTTACAACTTTGTCCCGGTCTATGTTCCCTTCTTCATATGACTTCCAAAGCTTTTGGTTAATCTTTTTATAGTCTGCTTCAACCTTGGCAGTCAAAGGAATGTTCTGATCCTCAAACAAGCGGCGCAAGGCCGCATCCTCCGCCGCATCAAAATCCAACAGCGTATTATCCACGTCAAACAACAAAGTCTGATATTTTTTCAAAATTTGCCTCCAGCTGTCTCCATTATCACTCATTGTGTTATATAGTATCAACTAAAAAATGTGGTTTCTGAGAAGGGATGCTATACCGTGGAACGCCTGCCGTTAAATTTAAAAACAATAATTCCCGCGACAATGACCAGTACGCCCATGATTTGTCTGAACGTTAGCGGAATCTGCTTCATACCGAACCAGCCCAGAGAATCCCAAAGTAGAGCAGATAAGAGCTGCGAAGTCAGTACGATAGAAATGGCGTATGTCGGACCGAGCCTTCGAACCCCTTGCACCATGCAGACCACAATGCCCACGCCGATTAAACCGCTGAACCCGTACCAGGGCCGCATATGGTGCAGAGTAAAGAACGTTTTTCCTTCGAAAACCAGACCGATTATCAGCGAGGCCAGAAAACCAAGGCCCAGAACCAATACCGTTGTCGCCCACGACCCGGCCCGCTCACTAACCTTGCTGTTAAAAATATTTTGCATGCCAACCAGTGAACCTGCGATTAGCGCCATGAAAAGGCCCCAAAACATAGAACTTCCTCCCGTCTGATATGCTCCTTTATTCATAGATATTCCGTCCGGCAAGCGTGCTTAATCCCTTCCTGTCCTTAACAACGATAAGTCCTTTGTTCCGTTCAATCAGACCTTCTGAACATAACTTCCTGATGACCCGGTTCAGATGCCTGTAACTGGTGCCAATTAAATTCGCTGCATCGGTCAAACTTGTGCTGTTCAGCCATCCCTTGAATTGATCATCAGATACGTCAAAAGAAACGGATAAGATATAACTCGCCAGCCGCACCTCCACGGGGTACATGAGATTAAAGCTCAAAGAATTGGATTTAATATGAAATTTTCTTGTAATAATTTCGAGAATAGACCGCAGCAATCGGGGATCATCGTCTCCATATTTTCTTAACCAATGATCATCCACTCCGATCATGAAGACCGGTGACACCGCCTCAACGGTATTTATAAAATTAATCTGCTGCACATACTCAATATCGCCAATGATCTCAAGAGGTGTTTTAAAAGACAGGATCAATGTCTTTCCTTCCGGCGACGTTGTATAAATTTTAATTTTCCCCTTAACAAGGACATACAGATACTCTGCAATATCTCCCTGACTGCAAATAAGTTCGCCCGGATTAAAACGGTACAGTGACAGGTGCGGTCTGATCTGTCTATTAAATATTGATTCAATCTGGCAGGTTTTCAGATAAGTCTCTAATTGTTCACGATCTTTAATTTCTTCCATAACTGAGCATCACCTCCGGATGATGAAGCCACTAAATCCCGAGTATTGCCACCCCCGCAATCATCATTGTGAGACCCAGAAACTGCGGCATTCCCATTTTCTGCTTTATGACGCCAAACCAGCCGTTACTATCAATTAAAAAAGTCAGGCACAGCTGGGCAATCAAAAGAAAAGAAATAGACAGTGTCACACCGATTTGCTGAAAGGCCGTCACGTTACAAAAAATAATCACTGCCCCCAAAGCACCACCACATAAGTATAAAGGCCTGATCTGACGGAACATTTTCCAATGAGCGTCCCGGACAAAAATCAGAACAAGCAATGCCGCCGTGAATCCGGTAAACTGCGTCATCGCCGCCGTTTGCCATGTACCGATATCCCTGCTGATCCTCGTATTGGCAACGCCCTGCAGCGTAATGAACGCTCCAGCTAAAAGAGCAAATAGACTCCCTTTCATTTTCTCCCCTCAATTCGCGTTTTCCTCTATTTATATTAAAGAGGTAGCCGAACCTTTGGAAAAGGACATATGTCCTAAACGCAATAATCATTGATCCTTGTACATTAAAAAACGGAGCAAAAAAGACCTCCACATGGGAAGCCTTTCAGCTTATATTATGGCCCCGAGGGGGTTCGGACCATCACTTTCCGGGTTGTTCGAAGACTGATGCCACGCAGCAGCCTACAAATGGATCACGTTCAGCTGCCCCATTCGGTGACCCGCACAAGATCTCTCCGGAGTTTCACTGCTTCAAACCAGGCTGGTTCAGTGATTCTCGATCCCGGGACTGACCCTGTGTCCGTATAGAATCCGTGAAAATCAGAGCCTCCGGTTTGAATCAGATGATACTTACCGGCCAGATCCTGAGCTTTTTTCTCCGCCTGCTCATTATTCAGAGGATGATGGACTTCAATCCCCTCCAGACCCGCGCGTACCCAGTCGGGAACAGCGGGGAAGTTATCGAACTGACCCGGGTGAGCAAGTACAGGAACGCCCCCGGCTTCGCGGATTGCCTGAATAGCATCGATCGCCTCAAGGTACCTGATGGGAACAAAAGCCACTCCCTTCGGCTCCCCTCTGGAAAAGATTTTTTTATACAGATCACCATAAATAGAATTCGTATAACCCTTCTTAATTAAGACATGCATGATATGCTGCTTGAATACCCCCGTTCCCGCTTCCGCCAGTTTGGAGACCTCGTCCCACTCAATCTCGTAACCTGCTTGAATTAATTTTTCAACCATTTCCTGTGAAGCGTTCTGTCGCGCTTCCCTGAGCGGTTGGCAAAGTTCTTCCAGGGCCGGGTGACCGGGTTTGATGTACAAGCCAAGGATGTGTGCGCGCCTGTCGCGAAGAAAATCATAGGCTGAGATTTCGATTCCGGGAATAATGTCCAAGTCTTTGCTTTTCCCTAAATTCATTGCCTGATGGAGCCCGATTGTAGTGTCATGATCGGTGATCGCCAAATGATCGACATGGTTTCTTTTGGCAATGTGAAGAACCTCCTCAATTGAAAATGAGTTATCCGATACGTTTGTATGGCAGTGAAGGTCGATAGTCATTTTCCCAACTCCGTTCTAAAGCTGAGCCCATGTTTTTGAAAACCCAGGCTTTCATAAAACGCGTGCGCACCCGTCCTTTTTATATCGCTGGAAAGCATAAGTTTGTAACAGCCGTTGTCCCTTGCACGCTGCATAGCATCGTGCATCATTTCCTGCCCAATTCCCGAATGGCGCACATCCGGCGCGACAACAACATTTTCTACAATAGCGATCTTCAGCCCGCCGTGCCCGAAATTATCAAGAATGATCAGCGTGTAGGTACCGACAATCCGGTCTTCCGAACAAACACAATAAATTTTATAAAAAGGATACCGTCCGACTGTGTCATACAGTGCCCGTGCTTCTTCTTCAGGCATGATATGCTGGTCGTCCAGTTCACATAAAAGGCAGAGATAGTCACCGATTTCTTCCAGTTTCAATTCACGAGTGATGGCCATAACCAGTCACACCTCCTTCAAAAGCCCGGATTCAAGCTTATAATTGCGGTCAACGACGGATTCCATAAAATCCAGATCGTGAAAAATTCCGATCATCGTTGTGCCGCTCTGTTTCAATTCGTTGATCCGCTCCCTGACTGTTTCCTTCGATGCCTGATCAAGGGAGGCTGTCGGTTCATCAAGGAGAAGCAGCTTCGATTGCCGAACCATTGCCCGTGCCAGATTCAACCGCAGTTTTTCACCGCCGCTGAACGTCCTTGGAAAGGTGTCCCAGAGTGTTTCGGGAATGATAAAATGAGCGAGCATTTGTTCCGCTTTTTGTTTCGCAGAAGATTCTGATTCCCCCAGTTCGAGCAGCGACTCCATCACAAATTCCAACGCCGTGACCCGTGGCATGATATTCAGAAACTGCGAGACATAACTGATTTCTTTTTCCCTGATCGCGATGATTTTTCTCTCATCCGCATCTGCCAGATCAATAGGCCCGAATTGCTGCGAAGCGTAGAAAATATGTCCGCCCGTGGGCAGATACGTTCTGTAAAGGCACTTCAGAATTGTGGATTTCCCCGCTCCGCTCTTACCTGTGATGCCCAGAAATTCACCCTTTCGAACTGAGAAGCTGATTTGGTCGCACCCCACAATCTTCTTTTGTCCAGTTTGGTGCATCGTAAAAACTTTTTGCAGTTGATCCGCCCGAAGTATCTCATCCATCCGATCACCTTCCTTCACGAACTAATTTCAGAAAGGAATCGACATCGCACAGTTCATGAAAATGATCTTCAAGGTTGCGGCGATCCCAGTTCCACCACTGACTTTTCAGAAGTTCTTCAATAACAGGTCCGGAAAATCGCTGACGCAAAGGCCTTGCGGGAACACCGACGGCAATCGTATAAGGTTCGATATCCTTTGTCACTACAGCTCCAGCGCCGACCACCGCACCAGTTCCGATCGTGACCCCAGGCATGATGGTCGCCGAGTGTCCGATCCAGACATCATTGCCGATCGTCACCTTATGACCCCTTCGCCAGTTAAAAATCGTTTCATCATCGGTGCCCGCGAACTGATATCTGATCCTCCGGTAAGTCAGATGATGCTGCGTCACCCGCCACATCGGATGATTGCCGGGATTGATACGGACATGAGAAGCAATCGAACAGAATTTGCCAATGCTCGAATATATAATCGTCGCGTCTCCATCCGTGTAGCTGTAATCACCGAATTCTGTTTCCTCTATTTTTGTATTTGGGCCTATGTCGGTCCAGCTGCCCAGACGGCTGTTGATTACCGTTGAGCTTGGATCGATGGTTGGCTGTTCACTCAGCAGCCTGTGTTCTGTCATATCCATCACCTATTCCGCTAAAGTATCCACATGATCCGGATTCAGATAACTTAATTCGCAGATTTTTTTTCCGCCGACAATCACCGTCTGCAGAACCGGTTTCTGTCCACTTTCAGCAACGATCAGCAAGTCCGCTTTTTTCCCGGTTTCGATTGAACCAAGATTGTGATTGAGTTTCATTGCCCTGGCCGGATTCAATGTCATCATATTGACCGCATGGGGCAGCGTTATGCCAAGCTCATAGTGAAGTTCAAAGACCGCGTGGAGAAGGGAGGACGGGTAATAATCCGAACACATCATATCGACCAGTCCTTCACGGACCGCCTCTCTTGCCGACAGGTTGTTGCTGTGTGATTTCCCCAACAAAAGATTGGGCGCGCCCATGACCACAAACATTCCCATATCCTTCGCGCTTCTGGCAACTTCAAGCGTGATCGGAAATTCACTGATTGACGCTTTCCAGTCGTGAATGATCTGAAGCTTCTCCAAAGTATCATCGTCATGGGAAGCGACCGGGATTCCCTTTTGAACCGCCAGGTGAGCGAGCTCCCTGACCGTTTCCGGATCCAGCTTGGCCTGATGCATCGTTTCCCGGATGATTTCATCGGCCTCTTGTTCCGAATAGTGCCGGAGTCCGACAAGCAGGCGCCTCTGTACTTCAAGGTCCCTGTACTGTCCCTGACCCGGTGTATGATCGGTCAGGGAAAATTCATCAATCTTTCCTTCCCTGATCAGGCCGGCAACCTGATCCGCCGCATCCACATTTGCGATCTCGTAGCGAAGATGCGTCTTATGCCTGATCAAGTGGCTTCCCTTAGCCAGCCGGTTGATGTCATCAATCAGTTCAAAGACCGTTTCGTTCTGTCTCGGCCACCGGACCGTGTTGCGTTTCATCAGAGAAACAGCGTGAAAGATTGTCGTAATCCCCTCGCTTGCGAGCTTCTTTTCCAGTTCAAAAAAAGAAAGCTCAATCGGAAATTTGCTTGTCGGTCTCGGTTCGATTTCAATTTCAATTGCATCACTGTGTGAATCGATGATCCCGGGCATTACCCAGCTGCCCATGGCATTGATGTCGCCGGGCTCAATCCTGTCCGGTTCTTTTCGATCAATCGCCGTAATGGTTCCATCTTCAACAGTCAGCGTTCCCTGTTCGATAATCTGGTCAGGTGTGACAATTTTTCCATGATAGATTTTCATATTCTGCACCTCACAACAAAGATTGGACGAGCAATTGAGTATAGGGATGATGCGGATCTTCAAGAATCTGGTCGGTGAGCCCACTCTCGACAAATCGACCTTGCTTCATAACGATGGTACGCTCACTGAGCATGCGGATAACGCCTAGATCGTGAGACACGACGATCATCGCCGTATGGCTTTCCCGCTGAATCCTGCGTATTAAATCAAGAACCCGCGCCTGGACCGATAAATCCAGACCGGTTGTCACTTCATCCAGCAGAAGAATCGACGGGCTGTTAGCCAGCGCTTTTGAAATCTGAACCCTTTGCTGCATGCCGCCGCTGAAATGGACCGGCTTCTCGTCCATACGGGTCAGAGGAATTTCAACATGTTCGAGAAGCTCCGAAGCGCGCCGGCGGATCTTATGGACATTGAAATTGCCCGCAGCAATCAGTTTCTCGGCAATATTCCCTCCACTTGAAAAATCCATTTTCAGGCCCAGCCAAGGATTCTGATACACCATGCCCATCAGATAGTTTTTTATATAGCGTTTTTGCTGGGCGGATTCTGTAAAAATATTAACCCTTCCCTCTTTAAAATTTGCGATCTGTCCAGTTCCGGATGTTACGGGTGCATCAAAATACAGACTTCTGACCAAAGTGCTTTTCCCGGATCCGCTCTCGCCGACGATTCCGAGGATCTCACCTTCATACAGATCAAAGCTGGCATGAATGCATGCCCAGACGCTCCCGCAGTAGGGGCAGCGATTGTTCAGGCCGGGCAAGTCTTCAGGTTTCCGGCAATGGGCGCATCCTTTTCCGAACCTTTTGTTCAGATCACGGACGCTGAGAATCGGCCGATTTATCGGATCACTCATTTGAATTTCTCCCTTCCGGCCTTTTCCGGCAGTTGCCGGTGTCAGAACACTGGTACACTTTCTCCCCTGTTTTTTCATCATAGATCTCGTCCAGGAAAGTGTCCGTGCTGCCGCAAAGCCGACAGGCACATCCTTCAAAATGTTCCGTTTCAAAAGGGTAATCTTCAAAAGCCAGCGGCACCACATCGGTATAAGGCGGGATGGCATATATTTTCTTTTCCCGGCCTGCGCCGAACAGGTAGAGCCCTTCCGCCTGATTCAGTTTTGGCAAATCAAACCGGGGAATGGGGCTTGGATTAAAAATATAGCGATGGTTAGCCATCGCGGGATAATCGGGACCAATCGTGATTTTTCCCCATCTGACGATGTCCTCGTACAGCCGCAGCCAGATGCTGCTGTAATCCATTTCCGCGTGAAGGCGTTTTGTTTCTTTTTCCCGGGGTTCAACGCGGCGCAGAGGCTCCGGCTCCGGAACCTGAAGCACAAGAATCTGATCCTTGCGAAGTGATACCTCCGGGATCCGATGCCTCGTTTGAATGATCGTTGCCTGTTCGGAGTCTGTCGTTGTCGTGATCCGTGTACACGTCTGAACCAGTTTCTTGATGCTTACGGCGTTGACGCTGTCATCGTGGCCCTGATCAATCACCTTCAGGCAGTCGCCGTCGCCGATCAGCGAGAGGGTCAGCTGCAGTCCTCCGGTACCCCAGCCGCGGCCGATCGGTAATTCCCGGGACGCGAAGGGAACCTGGTATCCCGGAATGGCCACGGCCTTTAACGCCGCGCGCCGGATTTCGCGCTTTGATCCCTCATCCAGAAATGCAAAATTATAAGTTTGCAAGAGTTGAAAGTCCACTCCGTCACACCTCCTGTCCTTTGAAATCCCGCATCTCGTTCTTCTTTTGTTCCATAGATATTTTCCGGGACTGGCGGAGAACATCCAGTTTGGACTGAAACGTAATATAGTGCGGTAGCTTCAGATGTGAAACAAAACCATTCGCTTCGACACTATCAATATGCAGGAGGACAAATTCTTCGTCCTGTGTCGGGCTCTTCCCTTTGGTCTCCAGACTCTGCTCTAGAATCGCCATGGCAATGGCTTTCGTTTCATTCTGTCCAAAGACCAGCCCGTAGCCCAGACGGAAAGTGATTGCCCCGTCATCATTCAGGGTAAAAGAATTAATGGTTTCCACTTCTGTAAGCATCATTTCACCGATATATAAGCTTTCTTTTTCATCATATGGGTAAGCGATCGCCACCCCAGCATAGCCGACACGCAGTTCACCGATTGTCGGGTGCACCGCACCGTAACCGCGCAGGCTGCTGTATGCCAGCGCCGTCATCGCGCCAGTCTCACCGCGGGACAGCGCCTGAAGCCGCGCCGATCGTGAGGCGGGAAATGTGAGCTTCTGCCGGGTCATATCAAAGGGTTTCTGTTCCTGTGGATCCGGATTTCCGACCAGCCCCTGTTCCCGCAGAAGATCGGTCACTTTCTGAAATGTGAGTTTTACAGACATATGTTTCGGGTCTATCGAAAGATGATCTAAGATCTGATTCAGCGCATCCCGGTGATTTTCGTCCCGTAAATCAAAATTCAAGAGACGGTGCGTATAATCATAAGTCGGTCCGAGAATCTGCCCACCCGGGATATCTTTGAATGATGATGAAATCCGGCGGATCACACGCATTTTTTCAGGTTCGATCGTTTCCGAATAGTAGTTTCTCGCCAATGTGGAACGATAGGCCCTCATCAAAAAAGCAGCCTCGGCCGGGTCTCCTTCAGCCTGCTTCACGGCAATCGCCGCATACTCCGGCGCATACAAACCGCCCTCGCCCATGACCCGGTTGATTAGCTGCCGCATCTGGTGCTCAATATCTTCGACTTTCAGAGAACGATCCGAATCCTTCAGACGGTACCACTGGGTCAGATTATTGGCTGTCTCAATGGCCGCCTGGCCGCCTGTAACAGCAACATAGCCCATTACAATCCCTCGCTTTCAACCAGAGTAGTCCGCGGTAAAGCGGCGATCTTCCCAGTTGCCGTAATGAATATAAAATCACATCCTGTCGGATACTCCTTATTGATCTGCCGCCGCTTTCTGACCCACTCAGGATCCATCCCAGCAATGGAGAGTTCTTTTTTCTCTTTGATGCCGGGTCCCCGGAGTCTGAGTGCAAGCGGCAGATCCGCGTGATCTGAAAGATCGTCAACGCCCAGAATCAAGGTCGCGCTTTGATCAGGATTCTGAAGCGTACCTACCCGGATTACGTCCATCATTTCATCAATTTGTATGGGATCAATCCGCAAGTCAATAAAAAGATAATCTGCCTGATTTATCTCTTCCTGACGGCTTCTCATCCTCCATTCAATGAAACGGACAGCTTCATCTTTTTTCGGAGAAATGAGATGGAAAGTGACTTCACGGTCAAGCAGTGTAGCAGCCATCATGAATACTCTCGGTGAACACGGCAGATTCGCGTCGACTTTTTGAATGGACAGTGATACTGAATTTATTTTTCCCGGCCGCGCCATGCAGTCGAGCAGCTGCCGGTATGTCATTTGTGTATCCCGGACTTCATCAAAACGGGACAAATTAGTGTTGATCATGGAATTCCTCCATCGTGTCAAAATTCACTCTTGACTCAGATACCCTGGCGCTCTCCATATTCTGTCGCTCGGCAAGGCGTGCTTCCTCAGCGATGAGCAGCGGACCCCACTCCTTAACAATCGGCAGCCCCGCGTTAAAGGCCGCGTCAATGGCCGCCATCCGATAGGCACGTTCCGGCTGCTCACCGATAACAACGCCAATGCCAAACTTATCGTTGATTGATACCGTACATTCCGTGACAAGCACCTCCCCCATATAAAAAGGCTGCGTCGACACGGAGTCTTTTGCCTTCATCATCACGAGAGAGGTCTGAGGGGCTCTCTCAACCCGGATCTCGGCCAGAGCCTCAGCCTGGTCCGAAATCTTTTTCAACAGCGGCAGATCACTATTGACGAGAATCTTGCTTAAGCGCCGTTTACTCATCTCAGCCATTGGGCAAAACCTTCTTTCCTTTTATCTCGTACCTGAACTATATCTTGTTGATAAGTGCCGAGAGTTAACGATTTGTAAAATTACAGTTAATTTGTCTGTCAATTTTTTTGTCTTTCGAACCATAAATAAAAATCCGGCTGCGTCAACGAACAGCCGGATTAACTGAAGGCCTGGGGTCAGGCCCTGATTTTATCTTTTATTTTTACTGACCCATATTCCAGGATCATCGCGACAATCAGTATAAAATAAGCGATAGCACCCATCTCGTGAAGATTATAATAATACGAACTGTCCATAAACATATCGTAGCCGATCCCGCCCGCGCCGGCAGCGGCTCCCATAGCGACGGCGATACCGAAATTGACTTCAAAGCGGATAAACGTCCAGGAAATCATCGAGGTCATGGAAGACGGAATAACCGCCTGCCAGACGATCTGCCACCAGCTCGCCCCGCACCCCTCGAGCGCCTCAATGGTTCCTTTGTCCATTTCTTCGAATGATTCGGAATAAGCTTTTGTCAGGTAACTGATGGAATGAAAAGACATCCCGATAACCGCGGCCACACTTCCGAGGCCGGCAGATACTGCGAAAATCAACACCCACAAAACGGTCGGCACGGCACGGATGATGGCAACAAGTTCCTTGACGATGTTCGACGTCATCCGATTCGACAGATTTCTGGCGGCGAAAAGGCTCAGAAAGAGTGCGATAATTGCTCCAAGCAGCGTCGTCAGTATACCGAGAGACAATGTGATCAACAGCTCGCCGATGGCACCAAGAAAGGTCACATGGTCAAATGAAGGCTGCAGGAATATCACCTTAAAGTTGGATAATGTTGCCAACACACCCTTGATAAAATTCACGCCCTCATAATTGAACGTCAGAAAACCTATTATAGTCAGCAAAGCGAGCATTAGCAAAGTAATTCGAATGGCCAGAGCAGACCTGGTCAATAATTTGATTTTGATCCGCTTCGCGGTAAACGGGACCGATCCGCTGCCTGTCAGGGCGGGTTCCGTTGTTTTGATCATTCTCACTTATAACATCGCCCTTCTTACGTAATTGGAAATCCATTCCGTGATTAATATGGACAGAACGATCGAAAGAACGACGAGGCTTGCCGAATTATAGTCCATACCTTTGTAGTACAGATCAAAAATAAATCCGATTCCGGATCCTGTCAGAATGCCAACCAGCGTGGCGCTTCGGACATTGGTTTCGATCATAAAAAGTACCCAGCTGATCAGCTGAGGAACACTCATCGGAAGCACAGCCTGAAAAACAATGGCGATGTAGCTGGCTCCCGTCGCGCGCAAGGCCTCCACCGAATCCGCCCCGACCTCATCGATCGTTTCCATGAACGCGCGGGTGAGAAAACCGAATGATGCGACAAATAAAGCAAAATAACCGGTAAGCGAGCTCTGCCCGAATGAGAAAAGAAGCACGAGTGCCCAGATACTGACGTCAATATTTCGGAAGATATTCGCGATGAACCTGCTGATCAATGCCAGAACACGGTTGATCTCGGTCACCCTCGATCCGAACAGAGCGAAAACAAAGGCAAAAATTGAGGCAACAGATGCTGCCGCAATGGAGATCAGAAGCGTTTCCTGTAATTTTGACCAAATATCCGGAATTTTTGCCAGTGAGTTTGCATTCGGGTAGAAGTTTGTCACACTCCAGATGATCGCTTTCGGAATCGAGGTGACAGTCTGGATAATATCAAATTGAGTGATGATCATTGCCGCATAGGCAATCACAACCAGGATCAGAAGAATAACCAGCGACTGAACTTTTCGGAATAATAAATCATGCTTCATATTTTTCGCGCCGCTTCTTTAGACTCGGGAATGGTGAGATTCAGTTCTCCACTGTCTGCCCCGTAAATTGCCCGGATATTCTCATCTGTCAGCTCAGACGGCAGTCCGTCAAAAACAACCTTGCCCTGGCTGACCCCGATAATACGGTCAGCATAATTAAGTGCGACATCCAGTTGATGCAAATTTACCAGAACAGTAATGCCAAGGGTGGTCGAAATATGTCTTAAGTGATCCATGATCGTTTTAGAAGAGTTGGGGTCCAGTGATGCGATCGGTTCATCCGCCAGCAGCATCTTGGGCTCCTGGACAAGCGCCCTGGCAATACCCACACGCTGCTTCTGTCCGCCGCTCAGCTGATCACAGCGTTTATAGACTTGGTCCTCAAGGCCTAAAGATTTCAGAATCTCCAGAGCTTGTTTTTTCTCGCTTTCTTGGTACAGCCCCAGCGCGCCGATAAAGGCCGGTTTATACCCAAGACGTCCGTGCAGGACGTTTTCAAAAACACTCAGCCGATCCACAAGATTATAGCTCTGAAAGATCATGCCTATTTGGGTTCGCAGCCCCCTCAGTTTGCCCTTGCTTAATTGCTGTACATTGGTTTTATCAAAGATAACCTCTCCGCTTGTCGCTTCAATCAACCGGTTGATGCAACGAAGGAGAGTTGATTTCCCTGCTCCCGAAGGACCAATAATGGAAACTAACTCCCCTTCATTTACGGAGAAGCTAACATGGGATAACGCCAGAGTGTCATTGCCGTACCGCTTTGAGACATCCCTGAACTCTAATAACGCTGCCATGTCTGACTCCTCACTTTATTTATAAATTTTAAAGAAAGCTTGCCGATTGGCAAGCCCTTAGGCGATGCCAGAGGCCTAGTTGCACTTACACTTTAATCCTTGAAATTTTTATACTCTTAAAGTTGAGAGAAACTCCGGTTATTCAGACAGTTTTCTGATCGGATCAAACCAGGAATCATCGATTTTCAGAAAGCGGTCGTTCTTCCCTGTTTTGAAGAACATTGCCTTTGAATTTGCCGGGGCAAAGATCGATTTATCGTTCGCGACTTTATCTGAAGTCAGCGTGCTGAGCAGTTTCTGCTGATCCTGTTTGCTTAACGTCTGTGTATTCATGACAATCGGCGCATTGAGAACAGGAGTAACGGTCAGAACCGTGAATTCTTTCCCGGCAAGATTATTGAAAGGTTCCGGTGCGCCGCTTTTTACTTTATATGTCGTGCCGGGCTTATCAAAAGTGCCGCTTGCAACATCCACATAGCGTTCCAGTTCCGTGTCACAGAAAGCCGCAACATCCACTTTTCCTGTCAGCAGATTGACGGCCGAACCCTGATGGGTCTGACCGAAAAGAACCTGGCTGAAGAACTTCCCGCCCTGGGTCAAATCCGACTGCTTCAAATTACTGTACTTGCTCTGAGATTTGAAATCGTGAATAATCTGAGCGGTCGGGATAATAAATCCTGAGGTTGACGCCGTCGAAACAAATGACATCTTTTTGCCTGCGATATTAGCAAGTGAGTACTGGCCATTTGTCTGATACTTAGAAGCATCAGCCGCAGGCACAGAAATCCAGCTGTAGTACACCGCATCCTTGAGGGTACCGGATCCACCGCTGTTTACGACCAGAGGAAGAACCTTGCTGTTTTTCTGATGTGCCTCGATATAACCCTGGGCAGCTAAAAATCCGATATCCGCGTTGCCACTGGCAACAGCTTCAATTGCAATATTATAATCGGTTGTCAGTTTATCAATGACTTTCTTTCCGGTTGCCTGGGCAATGATTTTATCAAGTGCCTGGCGGGAATCCTTCATGTCCGCTCCGGATTCGTTCGGATACCAGACAACCGTGATTATCTTTTTTCCTGTGCTTGCCGAACCGTTTGCCGAGCACGCAGATGTTAAAAGAACTAATGTCAGAATAAGTAAACCGATCAAAAATTTTTTCACTTTTCGATTCCCTCCAGAATTGTTATCTGACTCAGTGGTTCCGCCGGCCATTAGCCAGTGAAAGTAAAGCCTGTCAATTGATGCAATTAAAAAGTGACAAAACCTTTCTGCATATCGCCACGAATCCGAGAATTGCTGTATTCAACGGGTTGATCAAGATGATTGACAAAACTTTCAATTTTGATGATAGGAACATTTTCGGGAATGTTTAACAACTCAGCGTCACTCGTGACAGGCAACATCGCCTGAAAAACCGACTTAGAACGCCTGGGGCGGAGGTGGTAACAACCTGTCATCACCTGATAAAGCGAATGGAAATCGACCAGGTGTTTCTCCAGTTGAGGAACCTTCTCTGCCGGCAGGATGGTCGTTGTCACGGAAATGGGACAGCGGTCGACGTAACGAAGAATCTCAAGTTCATAGATAGATGGGTCGCGGTCAAGCTGCAAATAACGTTTTTCTTTTTCGGTGGGCTGGCGCTTCACACACTTCAACACTTTGCAACTATGCAAAATGCCCTGATTGTTCATATTGTCGGAAAAGCAAGTTCTCGATGATAGACTGTATGAAACAAGCCGCGGTCTCTGATTGACAAACGATCCCTTTCCCTGCCTTGAAGTCAGCCAGCCCAGGCTCGCAGTTCGTGCAACAGCCTGCCTTACCACCGATCGATTGGTTCCGAACTGTCTGCATAATTCATTTTCAGAAGGAATTTTATCTCCTTCCTTATAAACTCCCGTAGAAATACAATCGATCAAATATTCGGCAATTTTCAAATGTTGAAGTTCCGCTTGCACCATCCTTCACCTCCCCCAAAACTGATCTCGGCATTTCAATGCTTACGATTTACACTCTAACTTGTTAACAAGTAGGAAACATTAAGCTATTTTTAATTAATTCTAAAGCTTAAGACTTGAATAAACATATCGTTTAAAAAAATTGAAGCATTGCCGGATCCTGTCCATACTTAGGTAATATTCATGCGGAACTCTGTGTCGAAAACATTCATAGAGATGCAAAAATGCCCGGTCGATACGATAATATGTCGTATCGACCGGGCACAGAAGCTCATTGGCTAATCTCTAAAAAACTTTCGGCGGCATTTCTCCTGCTTTAAGGTTTAACTGCCTGAATGGTTGAGGATACAATGTAATTTTGAATGTTCATCCCCGGCACCCATTCTTTGATAAACTCTTTTGACTCATCTTTAGGCTGAATAACAATAGTTACAAAACCAGCCGCTTTCAGCATGTTTTCCAGATCGATGATAGACGCTGCACCCGAGATACAGCCGGAATAGGAGATATCCAGGTCATTCTTGACATCCGGGGGTAATTCAGCAGTCAAAACAACATCAGAAATAGCAAGACGCCCGCCTTTTTTTAATACCCGGTAGGCCTCCTTAAAAACCTGAAGCTTATCCGGAGAAAGATTGATCACACAATTTGAAATAATAACATCCACAGTTTGATCGGCTACCGGCAAGTGCTCAATTTCCCCGAGACGAAAATCAACCTGGTCATAAGCGCCTTTTGCGGCGTTTTGACGGGACTTGCTCACCATTTCCGGAGTCATATCCACGCCCACAACACGGCCGCTGGCACCGACCTGACGCGCCGCAAGAAAACAGTCAAAGCCACCGCCGCTGCCAAGGTCAAGAACGTATTCACCTGGTTTTAGAGAAGCGATGGCCTGAGGGTTGCCACATCCCAGTCCCAAATTGGCACCATCAGGCACGGCTGCCAGTTCTTCAGCAGAATAACCAAGCTGCTCCGATAAGCGGCTGCTGTCAGACGAAGTATGGCAGTTGCAGCCGGAACTCGAAGAACAGCAATTTGACGCAGAAGTTACATTCTGAAGAGCAATTTGTTTGTAATGATGGCGAACATTTTGTTTAATCTGATCGTTTGATAAGCTCATGGCAAACACTCCTTAGTTTTCATTTGAAATTTGCTTCGACTGTCATTTCATTTTTACCACGTACGGTGACCCATCAAACCATCTGATTTAACGGATCTATGTTACTGACAAGCAATCTGTTTGAGGTATATCTTTAAACAACCATACATTCACTTTCGCTTATATAATAACACAATTATATTAAAGAAGGCTTATCTATTAAGCAAATTTAAGTTATTATTTTTACTTATGAATCAACATGTAACTATTACGATAAAAATTCTTTACTGAAGGCATTATTTTACCTCAGCAAGGAACCTATTATCGGATATAGCGGGTGAAAAAGCCCTTGTTCTAATAATAAAGAAATCCGACATGTATTTTTAGATAAAGAAAAAAAATCAACCTACTCCGGAAAACCAACACAAGGAGATTATTTCAGATAGAAAAGGAAACAAACTACTGTAAATACGGTATAGTTGATATAAAATGTTTTGTTTGATTTCTTCTCCATAATTTTCAAAAAGGAGTTCGTTATGAAACGATTGAATCAAGTAATATTCGTTGTTGCGTTCATCATTATGGCAATATTCGCAGGTAAAACAGTTTTTACCGATAATAATAACTCAGGACATAATTTATTATCTTCACATTCTACCAGCAAAACCAATATAAAGAACGGAATACAGCAGGTTGCATCGGGAATTTCAGCATCCCTTTCCAGTCAAGGTTCTACTGGAAAGACCAATGATTCAGCTTCCAAACTGGCGTCTCTGAACTATCAGCCCGGATCAAGCGCAGTCATAGCAGTGAATCATAACAAGTCAACGCTCAACTCGAGAGACTGGAAAGAAAACAAAGTAATTTACAGCAATATCGACGACTTAAACCGTACTTCACATCCAAATACCGCTTATCTGGAATCACGCAATATGGCCAACGATTCCCTTAGAGTGCGCCAATACGTTCAACCGACCGGGTGGCACCAGAAGTTCTCCAATGGTAAAGCAATTCTAAATCGTGGCCATCTGATCGCCTACTCGCTGTCAAAGGGTATTGCCTATACAGGGTCATATAATCCAAGTCTGAAATCCGGGGATCAAAATAATCCTAAAAATTTGTTCACACAGACCGCTTTCTCAAACCAAGAAATTCAAACCATTTATGAAAGCCAAGTCCGTAACGCATTGAAACAAGGAAAAAAGGTGATTTATCAAGCACAGGCGATATTTAATGGCAATGATCTCATGGCTAAAGGAGTGGAACTACAAGCCATTTCAACTGATGGATCACTGAACTTCAACGTCTTTATCTTCAATGTTCAGCCGGGTTTCCAATTCAACTATGCTGATGGCACATCACATATGGATCGAAGTATTACGGTTCCTACACCAGCTGGCGCACCACACTTTTATGATTAAAGAGCAAGATATGAAAATAGCTACCCACTATTAAATAAAAATATCGTTGTTTGTTGAATTTATTTAAATATATCGTGATTATGAAATTGGCCCGGCCAGTAAAATGATTTTTTTCTAATTGTATAGTGTCTATCTTTTTATTGTCGATGAATACTACGATCAGACGTTGCTAGTTCTGGCCTACAGTCATCATAAAAACTGATCCTATGATTATTTTCATACTTATACACTCCCCCGGTTTGATATAGGCCATTCTCATAGAATTTTAGTTGTACCCTATTTGACGAAGTCTCCCGGTAAAGATAAGCTTGATAACATTGTGGATCTCCAGCTGCAAAATCATTTAAAACAACTTCCCACTTATAATGCCCTACCCATATGGGATGTCGTGCACATAAAATGGTGTAAGTTGCTCAGTAAAGAATAAATACACTGATAACGATAACCAATCCTCAAATAAGATGATTTTTCAAAAATAGATCACCCCTTTATCTTTTATGCTTACCGTACTGAAAACAATATATTTATGTTTATGAATTAGTTTTTTATCAATAATCACAATGATCTGAGTATTTTTACTGGATACTATAATTATAAGAATTATACTTTTATAAAAAGGGGGAGGTACACTGATTAGGGCTTTGAATTGTTATTAATTTGTACCACTCTAGTTTTGCGTGTGATTTGCGTATAAGGGCCTGTATTACTCTAAATCAGCGGATCAGTACTATCTGTTATATATAAGTAAAACCCCTGAATATCAAGGGGTTTGACGATTTTCTGTTTATGGCCCTGGGGGGAATCGAACCCTCGACGCACGGTTTAGGAAACCGACGCTCTATCCACTGAGCTACAGAGCCGGATACAGTCTGGCCGCTTTGAAGGCGACAATAGCTATTATACAAAAAAAACAGCCCTTTGAACAGGGGAAGATTAGGCATCCAGGGAAATATGGGCAGCGCAGACTAATCTCCCAAGCCGTCTTTTGTTGATATGATTTGAACCACGCACAAATAAAAAGCAGCCCTTGTTTAGAGAGGACTGCTTCTGCATCACCGGCTATGGCCGAAGATCACAGCTTCGTAACGTTTGCTGCCTGAGGTCCGCGGTTGCCTTCGACAATGTCGAAGCTAACTTCCTGACCTTCTTCAAGCGTCTTGAAACCGTCGCCTTCGATTGCAGAATAGTGTACGAATACATCATTTCCGCCTTCGACTTCAATGAATCCGTAGCCCTTTTCTGCGTTAAACCACTTTACTTTACCATTCTGAGCCATAGTATAGCTGCCTCCCTAAAACCTTGCGCTGCCCGCGCGTGAAATAATACCATCCACCATCTAACAAAGTAATCAGGACATAAAAAGCAAACCCTTCCAGAAGTAAAAACTACTACACTTCAGGGAAGGGTCTTCATTCTTACATCCAGATCATATATTAAGTAGTAAAATGGTTTATTACAATATAGCACAGTCAATGATTTGTGTCAAATTTCCAATTAATTTTTGTAAACGGATACGTTGTTGTTATAACAGAGAATTTCGCACATCAGGGTGTCCGCAAACCGCGCTCTGGGCAGCTCGACTTTGCAATTTCTCTTCACCAGATGATCCCTCCCGTTCTTTTCAAACCATTGAACTCATGATAAACTAAAAGCAATATATATGTTCCTGTTTTCGGCCGTCCGATTTACGAGTAACGGCTATTTTTATTTCAGAAGGGCGATTGATTCCGTAATGAATGACAGCCAGAGATCTTCGAAACACTTAATTACTGTTGCGGGCATGGTTGGTATTGGCAAGACGACATTCACAAAAGCACTGGCCGAGCGTCTTCATTTCCGCACATCTCTCGAAAAGGTCAATGGAAACCCATATCTTGAAGCCTTTTACAAAGATTTCAGCCGCTGGGTCTTTCATCTTCAGATCTACTTTCTTGGCGAACGTTTCAAAGAAACCAAATTGATTGACGCATCTCCGGACGGATTCGTCCAGGATCGCTCGATTTACGAAGATACAGGCATCTTTGCCCGGATGCATTATGAAAAAGGGACAATGTCTGAAGCTGACTATCAGACATATACCAGTCTGTTTGACGCCATGGTCATGACACCTTACTTTCATCATCCCGATCTGCTGATCTATCTCCACGGATCACTGGATGCGACGATCCGCCGTATCAGCCGTCGCGGCCGGGCGATGGAAAAAGAAACCCCAGTCGGCTATTGGAAAGAAATGCATGATCGTTACGAGCAGTGGATCAGCCATTTTGACACCTGCCCGGTGCTGAAAATTGATATTGATGATTACGATCTGCTGGACGACCCGAATTCCATTGAACAGGTCATACCGCTCATCGAGGATAAACTAGTCAGCCAGTCCGGAAGCCGATAAAAAATCTGTCACCTTTATATATGTCCGGGCCTACGAAAAAACCGCCGCATAGGCAGAAATCTCTGCTGATGCGGCGGTTTTTTTAGTCTTTTTCCTGATTTTTTGCTTTCTGATCGGACGTTTTCTTATCCTCTTTTTCCTTATCGGGATTAAGTGTAATCCCCATGTCTTCAATCATGCGTGTCAGCCTGGCTTCGGTATCAACTTTCTGGTGAAAAGGCATGCCGTTCCCTCCTCAGAAAATGTTATTCGGCAATGATTAATCTGCCTGTGTAATCTTGTCATGATTTCTCATGTAAGGACGGAGCGCCTCGGGGATCACAACACTGCCGTCTTCCTGCTGATAATTCTCCAGAATTGCGGCAACCGTACGCCCGACAGCAAGTCCCGACCCGTTCAGGGTATGGACGTATTCCGGTTTGGCTTTCGGCGTACGCCTGAAGCGGATATTGGCCCGGCGTGCCTGGAAGTCTTCAAAGTTACTGCACGAAGAAATCTCGCGGTAGGTGTTCTGGCTTGGAATCCAGACTTCAAGATCGTATTTCTTAGCTGCGGTAAAACCAAGATCACCTGTGCAAATGCTAACCACTCTGTAAGGAAGCTGAAGCAGCCTCAGCACCTCTTCAGCATGTCCCGTTAGTTTTTCAAGCTCATTATAAGAGTCTTCAGGTTTAACGAAGCGGACGAGTTCAACTTTGTTGAACTGGTGCTGCCGGATGATACCCCGAGTGTCTCGCCCGGCTGACCCGGCTTCGGAACGGAAACAGGCACTATACGCGGCGTAGGCGATCGGAAGCTGATCTCCGCTGAGAATCTCATCGCGATAATAATTCGTTACCGGCACTTCGGCTGTAGGGATCAGGAAGTAATCCCTGTCGTCAGCAATTTTAAAAGCATCCTCCTCAAACTTCGGAAGCTGCCCGGTTCCCGTCATGCTGTCACGGTTAACCATGTAGGGCGGCATTATAGTGGTATAGCCATGCTTTTCTTCATGAAGATCCAGCATGAAGCTGATCAGTGCGCGCTCCAGGCGCACACCGAGTCCTTTATAAAAAACAAAACGGCTGCCGGTGACTTTAGCTGCCCGCTCGAAATCCAGGATATCGAGATTTGTGGCAATATCCCAGTGCGGTTTCGGTTCAAAAGGAAATTTTTTTGGGTCGCCCCAGAAACGAATCGGTTTATTGTCATTTTCGTCTTCGCCGACCGGGACGCTTCCGTGCGGAATATTCGGGATGGATAGCATCACCTGGTGCAGATCGCTCTCGATCTGATTCAGCTCACCGTCAAGCGCCTTGATGTTGGCACTGACTTCACGCATGGATGCGATCAGATCTTGAGCATCCTCTTTTTCCCGTTTCTTAGCCGCCACTTTTGCTGAAACCTCATTCCGCTTTGCCTTCAGAACCTCGGTTTGACTGATCAATTCGCGCCTTTTCTCATCAAGCGCCGGAAACTTTTTAAAATCGCTGAGATCTTCACCTCTTTTATTCAGTTTTCCCTTAATTTCATCATAATGGTCACGTAAAAATTTCATATCGAGCATCGTCATTTGCCTCCAAATATCTCAGAAATAAATAAAATCCCGTCCCTGAATCAAGGGACGGGATTTAACCCGCGTTGCCACCCAAATTGCCGAAGATCCGCTCAGAACCTGTCGGCCGCTTTGTCATTGATAACGGATTTGATCCGTTTATGGCCGGAACTTATCCGGCTTTTCTCTCAGGAATGGATTCGTTGCATGTCCCTCACCGCTTCCCACCAGCCGCAGCTCTCTGCACAGGGACATTGCAATTACTGTTTTCCGTCATCAAGCCTGCTATTCATTAACTAAAAATGTACAATAAACTTCATCAAAAAGCAAGCGGTTAAATAGTTTCTTCAACAAGATGAACAAAATAGCGATGCAGGCTCAAGTCGTCCGTCAATTCGGGGTGAAAAGCACACGTTAGAAACCGGCCCTGACGGCAAGCCACAATGTGATCCTCATAAGTTGAGAGGACTTCTACGTCCGGACTGGCACTTTTAATATACGGCGCTCTGATGAAAACACCATCATAATGATCGCTGACATGTTTGATTTTTAGGTCGGCTTCGAAACTGTCGACTTGCCGGCCGAACGCGTTGCGCTTTACGTCAATATCGAGAAGGCCCAGATGCGGGCCTTTTTTTCCTTCAATTTTTTTAGCCATCAGAATCAATCCGGCACAGGTACCGAAAACCGGTTTTCTTTCCGCAAATGATCGGACTGTCTCAAAAAGCCCGTATTGATCCATCAGCCTCCGCATGGTTGTGCTCTCGCCGCCGGGAAGCACAAGCCCGTCAAGACTTTCTAAATCCCCAGCATGTTTCACACCGACGGCATCTGCACCTGACGCCTGAAGTGACTTTATATGTTCACTGACCGCACCCTGAAGGGCAAGAACCCCAATTTTTACTGTCATGATTTAATCAGCCTCCGCCTTATTCCCCGCGGTCCTGCATCCGGTCAGCCGGCTGAAGCGTCCCCATATCAATACCCTTCATCGGATGACCCAGTCCCTTTGAGAGCTCAACAATACGTTCATAGTCCTGATAATAAGTCGTCGCTTCAACAATCGCTCGGGCAAATTTAGCCGGATTTTCAGATTTGAAAATACCGGATCCGACAAAAACGCCGTCAGCGCCGAGCTCCATCATCAGGGCAGCATCGGCCGGAGTTGCTACGCCACCGGCCGCAAAATTGACAACCGGCAGACGGCCGGCCTCCTTGATTTGCAGCAATATTTCGTAAGGAGCACCCAACTCTTTAGCAAATACCATAATTTCCTCGGGAGTCATACCGACCACTCTGTGCACCTGACTATTCACAAGGCGCATGTGCCGGACTGCTTCGACAATATTGCCTGTACCCGGTTCTCCTTTAGTACGAAGCATTGCTGCGCCTTCGCCAATTCTACGGGCAGCTTCGCCAAGATCGCGGCAGCCGCAGACAAATGGAACAGTAAAGGTTTTTTTATCAATATGGTAAACATCATCGGCAGGTGTTAAAACTTCACTTTCGTCAATATAATCAACCTTCATCGATTCGAGCACTCGGGCTTCAACAATATGGCCGATACGTGCTTTAGCCATTACGGGAATTGTCACTGCGTTTTGAACTTGTTCAACAATTTCCGGATCCGCCATTCTGGCAACTCCGCCGGCCTTCCTGATATCTGAAGGTACTCGCTCCAACGCCATAACAGCAGTAGCACCGGCTTCTTCAGCAATTTTGGCCTGTTCGGCATTGACCACATCCATGATCACGCCGCCCTTTTGCATTTCTGCCATTCCTCTTTTTACAGTGTCCGTGCCTTTCTGAGCCACTTTTATCCCTCCATTAATTTCTTCTTAGATCATTTAAAATTGGAACAGCTCTAGTGTACTATAAATTCATAGTAAATAACTATTTTTTTAGGCATATTGAAAATTTTTACAAAAAAACCCGGAAAAACAATCTTCCTGGGTTTTAAACTATAAGTCACTAAATTGTGTCAGTCTCAGAAGCGTCCGGCAATCCATGAAAAAATTCCGGCAAAGAAACTGCCAATGGCTTTGAGCATGCTGATAAACCAACCGTTCTTGTCAACCTGCTGGGCTGCAACAACCGGAATTTGGTTATCGTTTGGATTCAATTTGCCATAAGCGCCGTTACTTGAAGAAAGCGTTGCGTAACCAATTTTTTCGCCTTTTTTGACAGGGGCTTCCAACTGACCATTTTTATTCAATTTTGAACGATCAAGAGTGACCTTGAAATCAACTTTTGACGTTTCGCCGTTCTGGGCGGTAACAATCACCGGTTCACCAAAAGCAAGGTTCACACTGCCTTGTTTACCATTATTGACCGGAACTGCTTTTTGCCCTTGAACTAACTGATTCTTTTGAGCTAGGGTTTTCTCAGAAAATTGCTGATATCCATAATCGAACAGTGTCCGCGTCTGCTCAAAACGCTGCCCTTCAGATGATGTTCCCATAACAACACTGATCAGCCGATGTCCGTTCTGTTTAACGGTACCAGTAAAGCAATAACCGGCCTGAGCGATGTATCCGGTTTTCAGTCCGTCCACACCTTGATAAGTATATTTACTCATATTAGCACCAAATCCAGGAAGCATATAATTCCAGTTCACCATCTGAATAGGCGTTTTCACACCGGCTGTAAAGTTTTTCAGCGGAATCTTGGAAATATTCAGTGCTTCAGGATAATCCTTGATCACGTGGTAGGCCAATATCGCCAAGTCTCTCGCTGAAAGCTCATCGCTATCATTCTTGCCACCATAGCCGCCATAGGAAGCAAATTGCCCGAGATCTGAATTATCAAGGCCTGTGCTATTAATATAATGAGCGCCGTTCATACCGAACTTTTTAGCCGTTGCATTCATCAGATCAACAAAATTCTTTTCGGAACCGCCTATTTTTTCAGCCAGAGCAATAGCCGCTCCATTAGCTGAGTAGATAGCCATCGCTTCGTATAATTCTTTAACCGTGTACTGATAATCTTGTCTGAGTGGCACGTTTGAAAGGGACCGGTTTTGCGAAATCTGATAAGCATAATTGCTGATTGACACTTGCGAATTCCAGTTTAGCTTCTTGGAATGAACCGCCTGCATCACCAGATATTCAGTCATCATTTTGGTCATGCTGGCCGGTGGATAAACCTGATCCGCGTTTTTCTCATACAAAATTTGTCCGCTGTTGTAGTCAACAAGTATCGCAGATCTTGCCTGCAGATTCAGTGTATCTGCCGCTTCAGCTTTCGAAGCAAAAGATCCTTGAAATGCGATTGTCAGAGCCAGTATAAAAGCGAGCCCTGTCACTGCAAAAAACCGCAGCTTTTTTCTGAAATTCAACCCCTACACCCCCGAATGGTTTACCGCAGCGCATTCTTCAAAGCAGCTGCAAACATAGAAAACCGAGGCGAAATGAATCGTCCCGAATAAGTAAAGCAAAAACAGTAGACTTTAAGAATCAGTGAATAACCTGCCGGCCACTCTATGATTATTTAATAGAATAGTTCGGTGCTTCTTTTGTAATCTGAACGTCATGGGGATGACTTTCTAGCAATCCTGCATTGGTGATTTTTGTAAATCTTGCATGCTCACGCAAATCCTTAATCGTCGGCGTCCCGCAATAGCCCATACCGGAACGGAGACCGCCGATCAGCTGATAGATCGTATCAGCCAGCTTACCTTTATAGGGCACACGTCCTTCAATGCCTTCCGGAACCAGCTTCTTCTGGTTTTCCTGAAAGTAACGATCCTTGCTGCCATGTTCCATCGCACTGACTGAACCCATACCACGATAAACTTTGAACTGACGACCCTGATAAATTTCTTTTTCTCCCGGTGTTTCATCAACTCCAGCAAGCAGTCCTCCGAGCATAACCGCGCTGCCGCCTGCTGCAAGCGCCTTGACTATATCGCCGGAATACTTGATCCCGCCATCAGCAATAATCGCTATACCGTGCTTGTCTGCTTCGTTGGCGCAATCGTAGACAGCCGTGATCTGAGGGACCCCAACTCCCGCAACGACACGTGTTGTACATATTGATCCCGGCCCGATTCCGACCTTCACTACATCGACACCGGCATCAATCAGTGCTTTTGTACCCTCAGCTGTTGCAATATTTCCTGCGATCAGATTGATCTTCGGGAAACTTTTCCTTATTTCAGCAACCTTATCCAGAACACCCTTTGAATGGCCATGTGCTGTGTCAATCACAAGCGCATCGGCACCGGCATCGACCAATTTTTCAACACGGAGCAACGCGTCAGCCGTCACCCCGACGGCTGCGGCAACGAGCAGCCTGCCGTGCTCATCCTTTGCCGAATTCGGAAATTCGACGACTTTTTCAATGTCCTTGGTCGTAATAAGACCCTTCAGCACGCCGTTTTCATCAACGAGCGGCAACTTCTCGATCCGGTGCCTGTTGAGGATTTCCTCAGCTTGTTTGAGACTGGTTCCAACCGGAGCAGTGATCAGATTGTCTTTCGTCATCATGTCACCGATATTCGCCGAGTAATCTTTAACAAACCGCATATCTCTATTCGTCAGAATGCCGACAAGATGCTGGTCTTTATTGTTGTCTACAATGGGAACACCAGAAATCCGGTATTTATTCATCAAGTGTTCTGCATCAAATATTTGATCTTTCGGAGTTAAAAAGAAAGGATTCGTTATAACGCCGCTTTCAGACCTTTTTACCTTATCTACTTGCTCTGCCTGTTCTTCAATGGACATGTTCTTATGAATAACACCCATGCCGCCCTGCCTGGCCATAGCAATCGCCATCGACGACTCAGTCACAGTATCCATGCCTGCACTGATAATCGGCAAGTTCAGTTTCAGCGATCCGGTCAATGCGGTTTTGACAGAAACATCGCGCGGCAGCACTTCTGAAGCTGCCGGAATCAGCAATACATCGTCAAAAGTCAGAGATTCTTTCACAAACTTATCTTCTCTCAACGCTTTCTTACCTCCATTAAAGGATTATTTAATCACTCATCCGAAAATTTTATTGATAGCTTAACAATTGGGCAAACAGCTGTCAAGGAATCCGGTTAAAGTAATACTATTCTAAAAAAGAGCTGCCACACTGCGTACGATTATTACATTTTGCTGTGAACACCAGAATCGCCGGAATAAATTTTAAGCTATATAAAAACTCTTTCGTTATTTGTCCATTATAAACCGATTCTATCGATTTGAAGAATGAATTGTTTTCCATTATGAGCAGACTTTGTATTTATTTTACTGGGTCGGCATGGTAAACATCTGAAATATGAACAGAACGATTTGAGGTTAGAGAAAAGACTTCATTATTTTCAAGGCGGATGATTGGCCGCGTCGGATCTTTTTCCGGGATAAAAATAATTTTTCCGGTCAAGTTATTTGAGAGCATCACATCCATGCCAATGAACAGCGTCATCAGTTCAGTACAAAATTTGTCAAGGATAAAACCTGAGAGCTTCCCGTAATACCTTCCGCTAACGCGTTCCAATATTTGTACCGGCCCGCCTGTCGACAACTTGTCAGCATGATGAAGGAAGCAGTCGCACACCGCCATAATTTTTCCAAAGACACTGAGCCGATCCCCGGTCAAATGCAACGGAAATCCGCTGCCATCCTCACGTTCATGGTGCTGAATCACTGCCACCATTGCCTCTTCTTTCAGGGTTGGGACGCCTTTTACCATTTTATAGCTGTCAAGGACATGTTTCTCGTAGAGTGATCGTTCGCTGCCAACATAATTGCCCTTCTTATTCAACAGAGAAGGAGGGAACTTGGCCATGCCACAATCCGCAAGCATGCCTGCAAGTCCGAGTTGATATATGTCTCCCTGTGGAAAGTTCATTTTTTTGCCTAAAAAACCTGACAGGAGACCAAGGGTAACATTGCGGTCTGCGCGGCTGCGCACCATCGTCTTTGTCAGCAAAAACTCAGTGAGCCAGATTGAAGAATCATTAAGATAAGTTTCTAAAACAGGCATCATCACTTTCCGGAATTCGCCAATATTAAGCGACGCACCGGACTTCCAATATTCAAAGAAAAGTTTATAAGTGTCAACCGCCTGCTGATAAACACCGTCCATGAGACTGGATCCCAGATGGTCTTCATGGACTGACGGCTCATTCGTGCCCGCGGAAACTTCTGCATGTACTTTTTTTCCATTGGCCCGCACGGATTCAATCTCTACGTCTCTGATCAGGAAAGCATTTAAAAATGCAATATGGATTGCATTCAGTATGGTCCCCGTTTTCATCAGCGGTTTATCCGATTTAGCATAAACATCCTTTTTCAGTACGTAACCGGGCTTCAACGCATCGACAGCAATCTGCATATCTTTTCCCCTCGCCATTCACCGGAAGCAATCAGACTGGTTGAAATGAAGATCATTCCTGATCATCAATGTCTTCTTCATCATTATTCTGAATCCGAGCGACTGTCGCCACGCTGTCTCCTTCATCAACCCGGATCAGCGTCACACCCATCGTATTTCTTCCCAGTCTGGAAATGCCTGAAACCGGCATCCTGATAATTACTCCATTTGCGGTTATAATCATCAAATCTTCTTTTTCTTCAACCGTGCGCAGCGCAATAAGATTCCCGTTCTTCTCAGTAATATTGCACGTCTTCAGCCCTTTGCCACCGCGTGTCTGACGACGGTATTCACTGCTGGACGTCCGCTTGCCGAAGCCGTTTTCCGTGACGATCAGGACATCGTTCCTGTCATCGGCAATGCCCATCCCAACAACTTCATCATCGGAATCCAGGGAGATGGCTTTCACACCGGCAGCGGTTCTGCCCATCGGCCGGACATCGTTTTCATCATAACAGATGGCCATTCCTTTCTTCGTACCAACGATCAGATCCCGTTGCCCATCAGTCAGCCGGACGGCCATCAATTCATCTTCATCACGGATGGAGATGGCAAACAGACCCCCCTTGCGAATATTGGAAAAATCCACCAGTGGTGATCGTTTTGTAATTCCTTTTTTAGTCAGGAAAACAAGAAAATGTTTTTCATCAAAGGCTTCGACCGGGAAGAAAGCCGTAATATACTCCCCTTTTTCAATCTGAATCAAGTTAATGATCGGAATGCCTTTTGCCGTTCTGCCCAGTTCAGGAATTTCATAGCCTTTCAGCTGAAAGACACGTCCCTTGTTCGTGAAAAAGAGCACATGATGATGTGTATTGGTCTGAAAAAGATGTTCGACAAAGTCGTCTTCATTGGTTCCCATGCCCTGAATGCCGCGTCCGCCACGATTCTGGTTTTTGTACGTATTGACAGGCATCCGTTTGACGTACCCATTATGAGAGACCGTAATCACAATATCCTCTTTTTCAATCAGGTCCTCATCTTCAATCAGATCGGCGCCGACAGTGATTTCAGTACGCCTTGTGTCATTGTATTTTTCTTTAATTTCACGTAGCTCTTTGCGGATAATATGCAGCACTTTCTGTTCATCAGCAAGTATGGCTTTCAATTCAGCAATTCGCTTGATCAAATCCTCGAACTCCTGCTGAATTTTCTCGCGTTCAAGGCCGGTCAACCTTTGTAACCGCATATCCAGAATTGCCTGGGCCTGTACCTCTGACAGTGAGAAGTTTTCCATCAGCCCGCTCCGCGCAATATCCGTTGTTTTGGAGTTGCGGATCAGTGTAATGACTTCATCCAAATGATCGAGTGCAATGCGTAAGCCTTCGAGAATATGTGCCCTTGCTTCCGCCTTTTTGAGTTCAAAACTTGTGCGGCGGCGAATCACTGATTCCTGATGCACCAAATAATAGTGAAGGCATTCTTTAAGTGTCAGGATCCTCGGCCGGTCGTCAACCAGTGCCAGTATATTAATGCCGAAACTCGTCTGTAGCCCGGTATGCTTGTATAAATTATTCAGCAAAACATTGGCGTTTGCATCCCGCCGAACCTCAACGACCATGCGCATACCCCGGCGATCCGACTCGTCGCGCAGATCGGTGATACCATCCAGTTTTTTGTCTTTTACCAGTTCGGCAATTCTTTCAATGAGTTTTGCTTTGTTCACCTGATAAGGGAGCTCTGTGACAATGATGCTCTGCTTTCCGCTTGGTTGTTCTTCAATTTCCACCTTTGCTCGGACAATGATCGATCCACGTCCGGTACGATAGGCTCTCTTAATGCCCTCCCGGCCAAGAATCAAGCCGCCTGTTGGAAAATCAGGCCCGGGTATAAACTGCATCAATTCATCTACACTGATATCCGGATTTTTGCTTAATGCCAGAACGGCATCAATCACTTCGCCCAGCTGATGCGGAGGAATATTGGTAGCCATGCCGACAGCAATGCCAGAAGCGCCGTTGACCAGCAGGTTTGGGAAACGCGATGGTAGAACAACCGGTTCCTGCTCTGAATCGTCATAATTAGGATGGAAGTCAATCGTATCTTTACGGATGTCACGAACCATTTCCATTGAAATTTTTGACATTCTTGCTTCGGTATAACGCATGGCTGCCGCCGGATCACCGTCGACTGAACCGAAGTTGCCGTGCCCGTCGACCAGTTCATAGCGGTAACTGAAATCCTGTGCCATACGCACCATTGTGTCATAGACCGCGGAATCGCCGTGCGGATGATACTTACCAATCACTTCACCGACAATTCGCGCCGATTTTTTATAAGCCTTGTCGGCAGTGATTCCGAGCTCATTCATCGCGTATAGAATACGCCGGTGTACAGGCTTCAGACCGTCGCGGACATCGGGAAGCGCCCGGCTGACTATGACACTCATCGCATAGTCAAGGAAAGAGGTCCGCATTTCATGCCCGATATCGACCGGTTTGATTCTTGATTCATCTTGCTCTGCCATCTTTTTTCCTCCTTACGGAATAAAACTCATTCAATCCATGCCCGATTGGAAGGGCCAGTCTGTTAAACATCGAGATTCTGAACGTAATGGGCGTTTTCCTGAATAAAGTCCTTCCGCGGTTCAACACGGTCGCCCATCAGCATTTCAAAGACCTGGTCCGCTTCAATAGCATCTTCCAAGTTAACATTCAGCACCACACGGTTTTCCGGATCCATCGTCGTTTCCCAAAGCTGTTCAGGATTCATTTCCCCGAGGCCCTTATAGCGCTGCAAAGCCGGTTTAACATTTGCCGGAAGTTCACTCTGAATCTTTGTCAGTTCCTTGTCATCATAAGCGTACTGCAGCGTTTTTCCGTACTGCACACGGTAAAGAGGCGGCTGAGCAATATAGATATATCTGTTTTCAAGAAGCGGGCGCATGAAACGATAAAAAAATGTTAACAATAACGTCCGGATATGTGCACCGTCCACATCGGCATCAGTCATAATGATGATCTTATGGTATCTTGCTTTTTCCAATTTGAATTCATCACCGACACCGGTGCCAAGAGCAGTAATCATTGCGCGTATTTCAGCGTTGGAGAGGATCTTATCCAGTCGCGCTTTCTCGACATTCAGGATCTTTCCACGCAGCGGCAGTATCGCCTGGTACATTCTGTCGCGTCCCTGTTTCGCTGAACCGCCGGCCGAATCTCCTTCGACGATGTAAAGCTCTGAAATGCTGGCGTCCTTCGATGTACAATCAGCCAGTTTGCCCGGCAAAGAGGAACTCTCAAGGCTGCTTTTGCGCCGAGTGAGTTCGCGCGCTTTTTTCGCTGCTGAACGTGCCCGGGAAGCGATCGTTCCTTTTTCAACAATCAGCCGTGCAATGTCGGGATTTTCATACAGAAATCTGGAAAATGAAACGGAAAACAGATTATCGGTAATGGTCCGAACTTCCGGATTGCCCAGTTTGGTCTTCGTCTGCCCTTCAAATTGCGGATCCGGATGCTTGACTGAAACAATTGCTGTCAGCCCTTCACGCACATCTTCTCCCGACAGATTCGGATCCGTATTTTTCATCAGCTGATTTTTTCGTGCGTAATCATTAATGACGCGTGTCAGGGCAACCTTGAAGCCATATTCATGGGTCCCGCCCTCGTGCGTGTGAATATTATTTGCAAAGGAGTACAGCTGACTGGCAAAACCGTCATTATACTGCATCGCAATCTCGACTTTAATGCCGTCCTGTTCGCCTTCCAAATCAATTGGCGAATGAAGCACTTCTTTCGAGCGGTTCAGAAACTCAACATAAGAACGAATGCCGCCCTCATAGTGAAAAGATTCTTTCTTATCCTGTTCGCGTCTGTCTTCGATTGAGATACGAATATTTTTATTAAGAAAAGCCAGTTCCCGCACACGGACACGCAGTGTATCATAATCAAAATGAGTTGTTTCCTTGAAAATTTCCGGATCAGGAATAAAGTGAGTTGTCGTTCCCGTATGATCTGCGTCACCGATCACTTTCAGATCTTCGACAGGTTTTCCGCGATGATATTCCTGATAATAGACATGGCCGTTTCGGTAAACTTTAACCCATGTCGTTGTTGACAGGGCATTAACAACCGAAGCGCCAACACCGTGCAACCCGCCAGAGACTTTATATCCGCCACCGCCGAACTTGCCACCGGCATGAAGGACAGTCATAATAACTTCAATAGCTGGCCGGCCGACTTTTTTCTGAATGTCTACAGGGATGCCGCGGCCATCATCCATGACAGTGATACCGCCGTCTGTTTCAATGATGACCTGAATATGGTGGCAAAATCCTGCAAGTGCTTCGTCAATCGAATTGTCGACAATTTCCCAGACAAGATGATGAAGACCCTTTTCGCCTGTCGTTCCAATATACATACCCGGCCTTTTCCTGACGGCTTCAAGTCCCTCCAGCACCTGAATCTGGCTGGCATTATAAGACTGCTTCACTTCTTGTTGATCACTCATCATACCCCACCTAACTTGGTGTCATCCGACACGTAATGTCCCTGTATTTCCAACCCGTGACACTTGTAAAAATTCATAGCTGAAGGGGACAATCCCGCCCGCTTTTTAAGCGTCCCCGAACTGAATGGCGAAAAGTACCATTTTGTTTCCGTAAGAATAACAGATTTGAATGGCTGTTCTCCCACTTTGATCCAGTTGCCGCTGGCTTGCGCATCAGAAAAGAGGAGCCGGTTCACTTCGCTTTTCTGCACTGCCTCAAAGTCAAGGACGGCAATCATTTCACCGGAATCAACGATAATCCCTTCACCAAGATGAACATACACGGGCCTCAGCCTTTCACTGATTCTGCTTTTCCCTTTTGAATCTGAAAAAGTGTCGCGCGGTCGAGTAAATGCTTATCCAGACCGTCAATTGATGTTGTCGTGACAAAAGTCTGTACCTTCTGTTTGAAAACGCCCAAAAGGTGTGTTTGTCTGATATCGTCCAGTTCGCTCAGCACATCGTCCAAAAGAAGCAGTGGATATTCACCCACTTCATGGCGGATCAATTCAATTTCAGCGAGTTTCACCGAAAGAGCTGCGGTCCTTTGCTGGCCCTGCGAACCAAATAACTGTACATCCCGTTCATTCACGAAAAATTGGAGATCATCCCTGTGCGGTCCAATCAGTGTCGTTCCTCTGTCAATCTCCCGCCGCCTTAACTGACCGTAACCCGCCTTATATGCCTCTACTATTTTTGACGAATCACTGTCATCTGATACCTCCCGTACAGAGGATTGATAGACCAGAGAAAGCTGCTCTCTACCCTGACTGATCTCGGCATGGATCGGTGCCGCCCATTTATTCAGCATGGAAACGAAACTTAGTCTCCGGTGAACAATTTCTGCCGCAAGCCCAATCAGTTTTTCCGTTAAAATATCCAATAAAGGCTCAAGACTGGCTGCTCGGTGCGAAAAGTCTCTGAGCAGGGCATTTCTCTGCTGCAACACTTTTTGGTAATCGCCCAGAGCATGGATGTAGACGGGGGCTATCTGTCCTATTTCCATATCGATAAAACGTCTCCGCAGGGCGGGACCACCCTTAACCAGACCCAGATCCTCGGGGGCGAACATCACAACGTTGCAGAGGCCTACATAATCGCTGAGCCGCCGTTTTTCAAGATGATTGGCTTTTGCCTTTTTTCCTTTTCTGGATATAATCAGCTCCAGCGGGAGGATATCGCCGTGCCTTGATACTCTACCTTTTATTTTACCATAATCCTCATCCCATTTGATTAAATCTTTGTCATGGGAGGTCCGAGGTGATTTGGCGATCGCGAGAACGTAAATCGCTTCAAGCAAATTTGTTTTTCCCTGAGCATTCTCTCCTAGAAAAACATTGACAGAATCAGAGAAATCCAGAGATAAACGGTCATAATTTCTAAAATTCGTTAATTCGATTGACTGCAGATTCAAGACGGGACGCCCCCTTATGAGCGGGTTATCGTAAATTCACCCATCCCGGTTATTTTTATTTGATCGCCTTCACGCAATTTTTTGCCCCGCCGTGATTCTGACAGATCATTAACAGTGACTTCATTTTTACTCAGAAAGTATTTGGCCTCGCCGCCAGTCTGAATGATCCCGGCTACTTTTAGAAGCTGGCCAAGTGTGATAAAATCCTCTCCACTTTTTATTTTAATTTTTTTCATTCTTCTGCCTCTATTTTCTCAGTTTCTTTGTTCGGAAGCTGCCTTTTTCAGAATGTCCTAATCGGTAGAATCAGCATGAGAATGTCATCGTCACCAACCGGCCGGATGATAATCGGACGCATCGGACCAATAAAATATATTTTTACATTTTCTGCATCTATTTTTCCAAGCGCATCCATCATAAACTTGGCACTAAAGGATATCCGGAGGGCATCACCTTCAAATTTTTCCGCATGCAGCATTTCAAAAACCCGTCCAAGCTCCAGTGACTGTGATGAAATTTCAACTTCATCGCCTTCAGCGCGCAGCTTCACGACATTATTCCGTTCTTCTTTGGCAAGAAGCGAAGCGCGTTCGATCGCGTGATAAAGATCCCTTGTGGACAAGGTCATCTCTGTTTTGCTTTCACTTGGAATCAGGCGGCTGGTATCCGGATAATTTCCATCGAGCAAACGCGAATAAAATTGAACGTTGCTTGATTTGAACAGAATCTGATTGGAAGTCATCACGATGTCCACCATCTTGTCGTCATCATCATCGAGAATTTTTGATAACTCATTCAGGCTTGTACCCGGGATCACCATTTCCCTCGTTTCTCCGGTGTTTCCGTTTTCGACAGGCACAGACCGCTGGGCAAGGCGATGGCTGTCAGTTGCAACACATTCCAATTCTCCGCCCTGCAGTGTCCACTTGACACCAGTCAAAACGGGCCGCGTTTCTGACAGAGAAACGGCGTAAACCGTTTGTCTGACCACATCTTTCAAAAGATCTTTCTTGATGCTGAAAACGTCCTTCTCATTGATCACCGGAAGATTCGGATATTCATCGGGATCAAGGCCATTAAGCGTGAATTCAGAACGGCCTGAAGTTATTTTGGCAATCAACCGTGTATCGACCTCAATAAAAATATTGTCATCCGGCAATTTACGAACCAGTTCTGAAAACAGACGTGAAGGAAGAATGATACTGCCGGCAGTATCAACGGTAACGTTCTCTTTATCATCCTCAATCGATGGAATGTAAGATTTGATTGAAATATCGGAGTTACTACCGGTTAATGTGAGGCCATCTGCTCCGGCGGTCAATTTTATGCCGGTCAGAATTGGAATGGTCGTTTTGGTTGAAATAGCTTTCATGACTTGATTTACCGATTCGGCAAGTTTATCCTTCTGAACGCTGCACTTCATTGCGAGCGATGAGCTGCTTGTATCCTGCATTTCTGGCATGATTCTTGCCTCCAAATAATTATTTAATAATATTTAAAAATAATAATCATAGTAATAGGTGCAGTGAATATGTTAATAAGTTAAAACAGGCGATGAAAAAACTGATTATGCACATGTTGATAAACTGTGCATAAAATTACGGCGCTTTAACTTGTTGTCCACATGATTGTGGACAGATCAAGCGGCCTGATTTTAAACTTGATTGAAAGAAGGCTTAACAAATATTAAGAACACGGTGTAATGGGAAATAAGGACCGGCTAAGCACCACTTTCTTTATTGAATTTTAACAGGTGATTTCAGCTGATCGATGAGCCCGTTGACTTTTTGCTGCAGACTGCGGTCGGAAGCAAGTTGCTTTGTGATTTTTTCGTGGGCGTGTATCACGGTTGTATGATCTCTGCCGCCAAATTCCTCCCCGATTTTCGGCAATGAATAATCGGTTAGCTCACGGGCAAGATACATAGCTATCTGCCTTGGAAAAGCAATTGATTTAGTACGTCTTTTTGCTGAAAAATCCTCTAGTTTCAAATGATACTCTTCGCCGACAGCGACTTGAATATCCTGTATGGTAATTGTTTTAGGCTTCGACGACGGGATAATGTCTTTAAGTGCCTCAGCTGCGAGATCCACATTTATGTCCTGATTATTCAGGGAAGAGAAGGCAATCACCCGGATCAATGCACCTTCGAGTTCACGGATGTTAGTGTCAATCTGGTTCGCAATGTAAATCATCACCTCATTTGGAATATCCAGACCCTCTGCTTTTGCTTTTTTTCGAAGGATAGCAATCCGTGTTTCAAGGTCGGGCGGGGTAATATCGGTAATCAGTCCCCACTCGAATCGGGAACGGAGACGGTCTTCAAGCGTCGGGATTTCCTTAGGCGGCCGGTCACTGGATATGACAATCTGCTTATACTCTTCATGCAGTGCGTTGAATGTATGAAAAAACTCTTCCTGGGTCTGTTCTTTTCCGGCGAGAAACTGAATATCATCAATAAGAAGGACGTCAACGCTGCGGTATTTATTGCGGAATTCAACAGTTTTATTGTCCCTGATCGAATTGATAAATTCATTCGTAAATTTTTCTGAGGAAAGATAAACGACACGGGCAGCCGGATTATGCTCAATAACATAGTGCCCGATCGCGTGCATCAGGTGGGTTTTTCCCAGTCCGACGCCTCCGTATATAAAAAGCGGATTGTACGCTTTTGCAGGCGCCTCGGCGACAGCCAGTGAAGCCGCGTGCGCAAAGCGGTTTCCGGATCCGATAACAAAAGTTTCAAATGTATTTTTGGAGTTGAGCATACTATTATTTAATTCTTCCAGACGTTTCGGGGATGCTTGGTTAGTAGAATGCGCATTGCCGGATGGGCTGTATTCCGGGTTAAAATTCATGGAATCACTCTTTCTTGTTTTCTGTGTGGCTCGTCCATCCACTCCGTCCGACTGTTTTCGCGGAATGATAAACTGCACATTGTAGCGAACACCGGCAATGTCAAAAAGAATATCTGAAATAAGTCTGGAATAATGTTCTTCCAGCCAATCACGCGAGAACTCATTGGGAACGCTGATAATGACTGTCTGTCCATTTATCGACTGAGCTTCCGTTTCTTTCAGCCAGGTTTCGAAGCTCGGTTTGCTGAGCTTCTTTTTTATTATTGTGAGTGCCTGATTCCACATATCCTGAAGGTTATTCAATGCTTAGCTGTCCTCCCTTGTTTCTATGCCTACACATAAAAGAAATCATTTTTTGAAATTTGGCTGAATTCGTGAAATTTATCTGATTCAGCCAAATTTTTCTATATAAAAAAAACAAACACAACAATTTCGACAGTTTTCTTCTGCGGGCAAATAAACAGTTTCGATATTGATTATTTATCCACAATTAAGAAAAAAGTCGAAAGCTGATCGCATCGGGGAAACGAGAAGTTATCAACAGAAGTTAATAATCTGTGGATAGCATGATTCACAAACATGAACGGATGTCCACAGAGTTATCCACAGCCAGTGGAAAACATGGATAAAATCGATACTTTTTCACGGATCAAAGCAATATGATCATATCAAAAAAAAGCAGAATAAGCAACGATTCACAAATGTTATCCACAGTGCATAACTTATCAACTTCCAAACTATGCACACCCTGATTATTTGTTAGAAACTTGTCGATAAATGGTGGAAAATTAAAAATGCCTACTGCGTTTTATCCACAGAAGATATTTATTGCTCCGAAGCATGGCTATTTGACTTCCTGACTATAAATTTATATAATTAGTCAGACTGGTTTTTCATACAAGAAAATTTACGGAATCAGAATCAGAACGGCCGAGATTAGCCGGCAAGATTTGTTTTTTCGAATTGCTGGGAGGTGTATAACAATTGAAACGTACTTATCAACCGAATAAGCGCAGCAGAAAGAAAGTGCATGGATTCCGCGCCAGGATGGCAACTGCTAACGGCCGCAAGGTATTGGCAAACCGTCGGCGTAAGGGAAGAAAAGTTCTGTCAGCTTAAGGCCACTGTGACAAATGCAGTGGTTTTTTTAAAATGGATTCAGTTGTGAAAAATTTATTGCCAATCACCGGCGTTACTCTATACTTGTTAACTGTTGCGTTTTTTCAATGATGTGCCTGAATGCTGAATGTTTGGTGAATGGTGTCCCATTATGGAGGGACAAAATGAAGACGTTAAAAAGATTAAAAAAAAATAAAGACTTTCAAGTGGTTTTCAAGAAGGGCAGTTCATTTGCCAACCGCCAGTTCGTTGTTTATGTTTTGAAACAAGAAGAACAGCCATACTCGCGGCTTGGCCTGTCGGTCAGTAAGAAAATGGGTAATGCGGTAATGCGAAATCATATTAAACGGTTTATTAAAGAAATTTTTCGTAACCTGTCGGACAAACTGGATCCGGGCAATGACTATATTGTTATCTCTCGCCGTCCAGTGCGAACGATGTCCTATCAGCAAATGCAGAGCAGCCTGATCCATGTCTTGAAAAAAACAGGTATGATGACGGAACACAAGGACATTTGATATGAGGTATTTATTTATTTTTCCCATAAGAATATATCAGAAGTTTATTTCTCCTCTGACACCACCATCCTGCCGCTTTTATCCGACCTGTTCTCAATATGCGGTTGAGGCCTTGGGAAGGTTTGGTGTGATCAAAGGGGGATGGCTGACGGTTAAGCGCCTGCTTAAATGTCAGCCCTTCCATCCGGGCGGGTTTGATCCTGTTCCGGAAAAAACAGCAGAAAAAACAAAACGGGTATGATTTAATAACATCGTTCGGACCGATCGAGGAGGTAACGCTTTGCGTAAAAAATTTTTGGGTGCAGGATTACTGATATCGCTTGCGGTTTTGCTTGCAGGTTGCTCAAATGTCAATCAGCCGATTAACAGTCAGTCTACCGGGCTCTGGAGTCATTATTTCGTGTATCCGCTATCCTGGTTTATTACGACTGTATCTCATATTTTTTGGAATAGTTACGGCATTGCTATTATCATTACGACGATCATTGTTCGTCTCGTCCTGTTGCCGCTTATGGCGAAGCAGGTAAAAAGTTCTCAGGCGATGCAGGAACTGCAGCCGAAAATTAAAGAATTACAGCAGAAATATAGTTCTAAAGATCAAAATACGCAGAAAAAGCTTCAGGAAGAACAGATGAAGCTTTTTCAGGAAAATCATGTCAATCCGCTTGCCGGCTGCCTGCCGCTGCTGATTCAGATGCCTATTTTATTCGCCTTTTATCAGGCTATTATGAGAACTGAAGCGATTAAATCGCAGTCATTTTTGTGGTTTCAGCTAGGACATGCTGACCCCTTTTATATTCTTCCGGTAATCGCAGGATTGTCTACATTCCTGCAGCAGAAAATCATGATGGGCCGGATGGGCAATAATAATCCGCAAATGGCAATGATGATGTATGTATTCCCAATCATGATCGCTATTCCGGCGTTGTATTTTCCGTCCGCTTTGGCTCTGTACTGGGTCATCGGCAATATTTTCATGATTTTTCAAACCTATATTATTTATGAAAAACACGATGAGCCTAAAAAGGCCGTGTCCGGGAGTGCCAAAAAGAAGTGAGGGAAGTTGTAAAATATGGAAAGACGGTTGCTGAAGCCGTGTCTTTTGCCCTCGAAGAGTTAAATGCAACTGAGGAACAAGTGAAAACGGAAATTCTTGTCAAACCAAGGTTCGGATTTCTGGGTATTGGATCCAGAAAAGCCTTAGTCAGAGTTAAGTTGAATCAAACAGCGTTCGACGAAGGGATCAGCTTTTTGAAAGACGTTGTCAATGTTTTAGGACTGTCCGTGCACGTTCAGGTTAAAGACAAGACAAAACGGTTCTGTCACTGCGTTTTTTCCGGTAGAGATGCCGCACACTTAATCGGAAAACATGGAGAGACATTGAACGCCCTGCAGTTTTTGGCTAACAGTGTCGTTGCCAGGCATTCGGATTCCAGAATGAGGCTGTTCGTTGATGCCGAAAATTACCGAGAAATAAGAAAAAAGGCTTTGATCCGGCTTGCTGAGCGGATTGCAGCGCAGGTTGTGGCGACTGGAAAAACATATCGTTTCAAACCGATGCCTTTTTTTGAAAGAAAATTGATCCATGTCGATTTAGCGAAAAATGATCAAGTAAGGACCCGATCGTTTGGAGAAGAACCGTATCGCTGTGTAGCAGTCGTTCCTAGGAATATTGAACGATAAGCTGGAATGGAGCGCGGTCGCCAGGTGAATTTTATAATGTTAGAAAAGCACGCAAAGCGGCGCGCTTTTTTCTTATACTGAAGAAACGGCATGAGTGCAACTAAGGATTCGCCAAGTTTGCTTTATTTCGTTTAAGAAGGTATAAAACTTAGAGAAAACAGTACAAGTGAGCGATCAGACAGGTAAGTGTAGACTAAGTTAAAGGAACTTCGGCTAAAAACAAACGTGCATGTCCAGTGCCAATGTCGGAGTCACCGCATCCCGCTGAAGTATATCCTTCAACCTGTTTGACGCTAGGCTCATCTTAGCTGTCGCAACTGGGACCCATTTTGCGCCATAACTTGGTTGGTTTTAACAGACTTTCGTTTTCGGAGTATGCACAGGGATGGGACTTATTAGGAAAGGGTGATAGAATTGTACTATGAAGATACAATTGCTGCTATTTCAACGCCGGTCGGAGAGGGAGCAATCAGTATTGTCCGGTTGAGCGGGCCGGAAGCCATTCAAGCAGTTGGGCATCTTTTTTCAGGCAAAAAGTCTCTGTCTGAGGTTCCCAGCCATACGATTCATTATGGAAAAATCGTTGATCCTGGTACTGGAAGAGCCGTTGAAGAGGCTATGGTTTCCATAATGAGGAAGCCGAGAACATTCACGCGAGAAGACGTAGTTGAAATCAATTGTCATGGCGGTTTGAAGAGCGTGAACAGGGTGCTTGAGCTTGTTCTTGATCAGAATGTCCGGCTTGCAGAACCCGGGGAGTTCACAAAACGAGCTTTTTTGAATGGGAGAATTGATCTTTCTCAGGCGGAAGCCGTTATGGATCTGATTCGGGCAAAAACAGATCAGGCGATGGATGTGGCAATGGGGCAGATGGAAGGAAGTCTTTCCGAGCTTGTCCGAAAACTGAGAAGACAGCTTCTCGATACTCTGGCCGCGGTCGAAGTGAATATTGATTACCCGGAGTATGATGGCGCCGAAGTTGTCACCAGCCAGATGCTTCATGATCAATCAGTCGCAGTCGGGAGACGGATTGATCAGATACTATCAACTGCGCGGCAGGGAAAAATACTTCGTGAAGGATTGTCCACTGCAATTATTGGACGGCCAAATGTCGGGAAATCGTCACTGCTAAACCATCTGATCCATGAAAATAAAGCCATTGTTACAGACATTCCAGGCACGACACGTGACATTATCGAGGATTATGTAAATATTCATGGCATTCCGCTGAAACTAATTGATACAGCGGGTATCCGGGAAACGGACGATATAGTCGAGAAGATCGGCGTGGAGCGTTCGCGAACCGCACTGAAAAAAGCTGATTTGGTTTTGCTTCTGATTAATTATCATGACGATCTGACAGATGGAGATCGAGCACTTTTTAATCTCATTGGCAAGACGCCGGCTATTATTGTTCTGAATAAAACAGATTTATCATTAACTGTGTCAATGGATGAAGTAGATAAGCTTGCAAAGGGACGGCCGGTTGTCCAGACTTCTTTGCTCAACGAAGAGGGAGTTTCAGAACTTGAGGAGAGCATTGCATCGCTCTTTTTCGAACACGGCATATATCAGAATGAATCGGCCTACGTCTCCAATACCCGGCATATTGCCTTGCTAAAAAAAGCTAAATCGGCTATCGCCGATGCAGTTGCCGCTACGGATCAGGGACTGCCGGTTGATATGGCCCAGATCGATGTCAGACGGGCATGGGACATACTGGGTGAAATAATCGGGGATACAGTCTCAGACAGTTTGATTAATGAGCTTTTTTCAAAGTTCTGTCTTGGAAAATAATTTTATCAGATGGAAACATATGTAAATAATAGATCAAGGAGGAAGTAAAGATGGAAGGATATCAGGCCGGCACGTATGATGTAATTGTCGTAGGCGCCGGACACGCCGGAGTTGAAGCTGGACTTGCTGCTGCGAGGATGGGCGCGAAAACGCTGATGTTGACGATCAGCCTTGAAGGCGTTGCTTTTATGCCATGCAATCCATCGGTCGGCGGTCCTGCGAAGGGTGTGGTTGTCCGTGAAATCGATGCACTGGGCGGCGAAATGGGTCACAATATTGATAAAACGTATATCCAGATGAGAATGCTGAATACACGAAAAGGACCAGCGGTGCGTGCACTTCGCGCCCAGGCAGACAAGCAATTGTATCAGCGGGCGATGAAGAAGACTATTGAGAAAACGGAAAATCTTACCCTTCGTCAGGGAATGGTTGAACGCTTGATCGTCGAGGATGGTGTCTGCAGAGGTGTGGTTGTAGCAACAGGTGCTGAATATCGGGCAGCGGCGGTTGTGCTGACTGCCGGTGTCTATCTGAAGGGCAAAATTATCATCGGTGAATTGCAATATGAGAGCGGACCGAACAATATGCAGGCATCCGTAAGCCTTTCTGATCATTTGAAGGAACTGGGTTTTGATATGGTTCGGTTTAAAACGGGCACACCTCCGCGTGTAAACGGACGGACTATTGATTATTCGAAAACAGAAATTCAACCTGGAGATGAAGGAACTCTTGCCTTTTCGTATGATACAAGGGAATTCATCAAAGATCAGATTCCTTGCTGGTTAACTTATACGAATCAAGAGACACATAAAATTATTAATGAAAATCTTGGCCGTTCTCCAATCTATTCGGGTGCTATTGTAGGCACTGGTCCGAGGTACTGTCCATCCATCGAAACGAAAGTGGTCCGTTTCAGCGATAAAAGCCGCCATCAGCTTTTTCTTGAACCAGAAGGAAAAGAGACAAAAGAAGTCTATGTTGACGGTCTTTCTACGAGCATGCCTGAAGAAATTCAGCGAAAAATGCTGGCAACGATCCCCGGTCTTGAACAGGCGGAGATGATGCGTCCGGGTTATGCCATCGAATATGATGCCATTGTGCCAACACAACTCTGGCCGACCTTGGAGACCAAAAAAGTCAAAGGTCTTTTCACTGCGGGACAGATCAATGGCACGTCAGGATATGAAGAGGCTGCAGGCCAGGGACTGATGGGCGGGATCAACGCTGCCAGAAAAGCATTTGGTGAGGAGCCGGTGATTCTGGATCGAGCTCAGGCATACATTGGTGTATTAATCGATGATCTGGTAACAAAGGGAACAAGAGAGCCATACAGGTTATTGACCTCACGGGCTGAATACAGACTGTTACTGCGGCATGACAATGCCGATCTTCGACTGACCGGGCTGGGACATGAAATCGGACTGATACCTGAGAAGCGATACAGGTGGTTTTTGCAAAAGAAACAGATGATCGAACAAGAAAGGAATAGATTTGCAGCGGCAACAGTCAGGCCATCTGAGGCAGCAGCAGCTTTACTGGAAAGCAGGGGGGCGGCCCCGATTAATGAACCTGTGAAAGCGGATCGTTTGCTCAAAAGACCGGAATTGAGCTATCGGGATGTGGCATCCTTACTTCCGGATAATGGTGGTGTCATACCCGAAGAAGTCGGAGAACAGGTTGAGATTCAGGTGAAGTATGAAGGATACATTAATAAACAACTGCAGCAGGTCGAGAAAATGAAGCGGATGGAGAAGAAAAAAATTCCTCAAGATTTGGATTACAGCGTGATTGACGGAATTGCGACAGAAGCCCGTCAGAAACTGGACAAAGTACGGCCGATTTCCGTCGGACAGGCTTCGCGGATTTCCGGTGTTAATCCTAGCGATATTGCTATTTTGCTTGTTTACCTTGAACAGGGGAAACTGGCGAGAAAAACAGGATAACCATCCGTTTTAGGAGGCAATCATGGAGATACTTGACGCGTTACTTGCAGAAAAAGGAATACACCTGTCTGCTGTCCAAAGCGAGCAGTTTGATGTTTATTATCAGGAGCTGGTCGAATGGAACAGCAGGATCAACCTGACATCGATTACAGAAGAAAAAGAAGTTGCCATTAAACATTTTTTTGATTCGATAACACCGGTATTTTATTATTCTTTCAATCAAAAACTGAAATTGTGTGACGTGGGATCCGGGGCCGGTTTTCCTGGAATACCGCTGAAAATTCTTTTCCCTGAAATTGAGATTACCATTGTCGATTCACTGCAGAAGCGGCTTAATTTTCTGCAATCGCTGGCAGCCGTGATGAAGCTGGATCATTTAATTTTATTTCATGAGCGTGCTGAGGTATTTGCGCACAACCCGAAAGTACGGGAACAGTTTGATGTTGTAACTGCCCGGGCAGTAGCAAATCTTTCGGTACTCAGTGAATACTGCCTGCCACTTGTATGTAAGGGTGGAACATTTATTGCACTTAAAGGCCTCAATGCCGATCAGGAAGTCAGTCAGGCAGAGCATGCTATTCAACTGTTGGGTGGCACGTTTGACAGGCAGGTTGATCTCGATTTGCCGGAGGGTATGGGCTCGCGATCGATTGTTTTCATTGATAAAACCAAACTTTCACCTGACAATTTTCCGAGAAAGCCGGGAATGCCAGCAAAGAATCCATTATGATCGGTTGCTATCTGATTTTGGCAATCATTTCTCTGCTGATAGTTTATCTGAATGTTTCACGTGAAACATTCAGAACTATTTGGAGGAGTTGAGACGCTTTAAGCGAAATAATAAATGTCAGACAGCAAAGGGTGGTGTTGAAGGGATGAAACATTCTTTTTCAAATATTTTCAGTACGGGTGAACATGAAGAAATCGATGTTGAAGATGACCGGAACGATGAAAAAGTACAGGAGATTTTGATTTCAAAGATTGTTCCGAATCAGTATCAACCGAGATCAGTATTTGATGAAGAAAAATTGCATGAACTTGCTGCGACTATTAAAAGACATGGTGTTATTCAGCCTATTGTTCTCCGTACTTTGAACGACAAGTTTGAAATTATTGCCGGTGAGAGAAGATGGCGCGCCTGCATATATTTGGGCTGGGAAAAAATACCGGCAATTGTGAAAAACATGGATGATGATCAAACCGCATCGGTCGCATTGATCGAAAATCTTCAACGGGAAGAATTAACGGCCATTGAAGAGGCTATGGCTTATGCAAGATTGATTGATATCCATGGACTGACACAAGAAAGCCTGGCTCAGAAATTGGGAAGAGGGCAGTCTACAATTGCCAATAAACTCAGATTGCTTAAACTTCCACCGGTAGTTCAAAGTGCCATTTTGGAAAAGAAAATTAGTGAGCGTCATGCCCGTGCACTGATTATTTTAAAAGATCCGGGGAAGCAGGAAAAGTTGCTGCAGGAAATCATTGAAAAGCAGCTGAATGTGAAGCAAACTGAACTGCGTGTTCAAAAGATGATCCAACCGAACCTGGATACTGCCCATGATGATGGAAGTAAAAAAAGAAGAATCTCTTTGAACCGTGATACCCGACTTGCCGTCAACACGATCCGTCGATCTGTTTATATGGTTAATGATTCCGGCCTTAATATTGATACAAAAGAAGAGGATCTGGGTGATTATTATCAATTTACAATCCGGATTCCCAAAGGGCAATAAAGTTCAAGACTTTAGGGACAATTGAAAATCCTCAAAAATACCGTATTCTGTGCGGAATTTTGCGAGTCCGCGCAGAATGCGGTATTCCTGTTTCAGGATATTAACACAGATTAGTTTTCTCCGATGAATGAATTCATGATAAAATGGAAGTTAGCAATTGAAGCTTGAGAGTAGGTGAAAGTGTGAGTAAGATATTGGCGGTTGCCAACCAGAAAGGCGGCGTAGGCAAAACAACAACAGCGGTCAATCTTAGCGCCTGTATGGCGAATCTTGGCTGTAAAGTTCTGCTGGTCGATATTGATCCCCAAGGAAATGCAACGAGTGGTTCAGGGGTCGACAAAGGTGAAGTTGATGAATGTGTTTATGATGTTTTAGTAGAAGAAACAGAAGTTGCTCAAGTTGTAAAAAGTTCTGCTATTGATAATCTTGATGTTCTTCCATCTGCTATTCAACTGGCAGGAGCAGAGATTGAGCTTGTGCCGACGATTTCAAGGGAAGTCAGGTTGAAACGTGCGCTGGAGAAAGTAAAAGATACATATGATTACATAATCATAGATTGCCCGCCGTCGCTAGGCCTTTTGACCATAAATGCCTTAACCGCTGCAGATGCGGTGATTATCCCGGTTCAGTGTGAATACTACGCACTTGAAGGGCTGAGCCAGCTCCTTAACACGGTCAGGCTCGTGCAGAAACATCTCAATCATCATCTCGCAATTGAAGGTGTGCTTCTGACCATGCTTGATGCAAGGACTAACCTTGGTTTACAAGTCATACAGGAAGTAAAAAAATATTTCCAGGATCGTGTTTTTCATACGATCATTCCACGCAATGTCCGGCTAAGCGAGGCACCCAGCCATGGTCTGCCGATCATTCTCTATGATTCAAGATCCAAAGGTGCCGAAGTATATCTTGACTTCGCAAAGGAAGTGATGACAGGTGACTAAAGCTTTGGGCAAAGGATTGGATGCTTTTTTTCCCTCGGCATTTTCAGATGAGCTGGATAATGCAGTGGAAAGCGTTGCGTTAAGTGATTTGAAGCCCAATCCCTATCAGCCAAGAAAGCAGTTCGATGAAGAGGGTATTGAGGAACTCGCTCAGTCAATCAGGGAACATGGCATTATTCAGCCTCTGATCGTCCGCAAAAGCATTAAAGGTTACGACATCATCGTGGGTGAACGCCGTTACAGGGCAGCAAAACAGATAAAGCTGGAAAAAGTACCCGTCGTTATTAAGGAATTATCCGATCATGAAATGATGCAGATTGCATTAATTGAGAATCTTCAACGAGAGGATCTAAATCCAATCGAAGAAGCTACAGCCTATAAAAAACTCATGCATGGCCTGCAATTGACCCAGGATGAACTTGCAAAGAAACTTGGAAAGAGCAGGCCCCACATTGCAAATCATCTGCGTCTGCTTCAGTTGGAACCGACCATCCGTATTTTAGTTGAACAGGGAAAACTTTCAATGGGACATGCACGTGCTCTTGTGGGCTTGAAAAACAAAAAACAGATCGTTCCTGTCGTGGATAAAGTAATAAAAGAACAAATGAATGTACGACAGTTGGAAACACTCATCCAAAGATTAAACCACCATGTTCCACGTGAAACATCGAGAAAAAAAGAATGGATCATGTCGCCCGAACTTAAAGAGAGGGTAAATGGTTTGCGTGAAAGATTTGGTACGTCAGTCAAAATCAAACCTGGAACGAATAAGGATAAAGGTAAAATAGAATTGGATTATTATTCTGCTGAAGACCTTTACCGGCTGCTGGAACTGCTGGATAAAGAATCATGATAAAAACATGTTACTTTGCGATGCATGCGCATGACGCTTCTCAAAGAATAGGATGAAAACAGCATTAATAGTTCGACTTGAATCGGGAAAAAAGGTTAGCATGATCTCTTGATAAGATCGCCCGGACAAGAGATTTGCTGATTACTTTTGATAGATTTATTACAATGCTGAGCCGGGTGCTTTGCAAAACTGAATACTCCATAAACCCGCTAACATTGACTACTCCAGTAATATTAATATTTCCTACGGGTTCTAACTTTTTGTTCACGCCGGCCCCGGGCAGAACGGGACCTTCTGAGACGCAGATTTTCCCGATATTCTGTTGCTGCCCGAGGCAGGCATCAACAGCAATAATAAACGGCCGACGATAAGACACTTTGATCGTTGACAGGGTTTCCTGCAAGTTTACTGCGTGTACGGGATTTTCAAGGGTTCCGTAAATAGCTGCTTCCGGAAGCAAAAAACTTTCCAGTTGAGTGCCGACAAGCGGACCCAGTGCATCACCCGTGGACCGATCGGTGCCGATGCAAACAATGACCAGATCATTTTGGCCTGCTCCCGATAGATAATACCGGATGGCGCTGACTACTGAAGTGCAGGCATGCCTGTCAAGATAATGAATCGGCTGATGATACTGGCGGGCAAGCGGTTTTTCACGATTCAGATTCATAGTTTACGCTCCTTTAAAAAGTATTAACAGTATATGGCCATGCTTCTGTTTCTATACCTTAAAATTCATAGTTTCAGATATAATTCGATGCTTGGAGAGCAGCAACCAGTCAGCAAATTTTTTCACGGAAAAAAATGAAAAACTATGCTTTTCTCTGGAAATAGGATATACTATGACACAGAAACAGTAATTGAATCAGAAACGGCGATGAAGGAAAAGAGTACTCAGAACAGTTACTTTACAGCAAGTCGGGAATGATGGGAGCCCGGCAAGCAACCTCAGAGGAAGGCGTTCCCGAACCGGACTTTTCATAAAGTGGATGCAGTAAATCACTGCATCAATTAGGGTGGAACCGCGTGAGCGCAGATACAGCTCTCGTCCCTAGGTCTTGCATACAGACCTGGAGAACGAGAGCTTATTTATTTGAAAAGGAGCAGAACAAATGGCCAAAACAATGGATCAGATCGTCAATCTTGCAAAACAGAGAGGGTTTATCTTCCCGGGATCCGAAATTTACGGAGGGCTGGCAAATACTTGGGATTACGGTCCTTTAGGCGTGGAACTGAAAAACAATGTTAAAAGAGCTTGGTGGAAGAAGTTTGTCCAGGAGTCGCCATATAATGTCGGGTTGGATGCAGCCATTCTCATGAATCCAAAAACATGGGAAGCTTCCGGACATATTACCAATTTCAATGATCCAATGATTGACTGTAAAAACTGTAAATCACGTTTTCGTGCAGATAAGCTGATTGAAGCCAACATACCTGCGGAAGAACTTCCCGGGCCGGTGGATGGGCTTAGTTTTGAGACCATGGAAAAGTTAATCGAATCCCATGCCATTAAGTGTCCAGACTGTGGAGCGCACGATTTTACTTCAATCAGGCAATTCAATCTGATGTTTAAAACCTATCAAGGTGTGACCGAAACAGCAAAAGATGAAATCTACCTTCGCCCGGAGACAGCTCAGGGGATTTTTGTCAATTTTAAAAATGTACAACGGACAATGAGAAAAAAAATTCCTTTTGGAATCGGACAGGTTGGGAAATCTTTCCGAAATGAAATCACTCCTGGGAACTTCACTTTCAGAACGCGTGAGTTTGAGCAGCTTGAACTTGAATTTTTCTGCAAACCGGGTGAAGATAAAAAGTGGTTTGAATACTGGAGAACATTCGGCTTTGAATGGTTGAAATCACTTAGTATCCAGCCCGAAAATCTAAGGTTGCGTGACCATGAGAAGGAAGAATTGCCGCATTACAGTAATGCGACAACAGATATCGAGTACCTTTTTCCCTTTGGCTGGGGGGAACTTTCGAGTCTGTCGTCCAGAACAGATTATGATTTGCGCAGACATATGGAAGTATCCGGACAGGATCTGCAATATATTGACCAGAATGCGAAGGAACGCTATATTCCTTATGTTATAGAGCCATCTCTAGGAGCAGATCGTGTCACGCTGGCCTTTCTCGCGGATGCCTACGAAGAACAGAAAATCAGTGATACGGACTCAAGAACCGTATTACATTTTCATCCGGCACTGGCACCATATAAAGTGAGTATCTTGCCACTTTCTAAAAAATTGAGTGAAGAGGCCGGAGCCATTTACAAGAATTTGGCCAAAGAGTGGATGGTCGATTACGATGAAACGGGTTCAATCGGTAAAAGGTACCGCAGACAGGATGAAATCGGTACACCTTACTGTATTACTTACGATTTTGACTCAAAGGAAGATGGGAAGGTAACTGTCAGGAACAGGGACACGATGGACCAGATCTGGCTGCCAATTGACCAATTGCCGCAGTTTCTCACGGAGAAAACTGCATTCTAAAAGCTGGCAGAAAACACTTATTGATATCAATATATAAATCGGAAAACACAATCGGATTCACCGGACTTCAAGGGGGGAGGATACATGGCCAGACCGCATATTGCATTTAACTTGAATGACGTTGTTGAGATGAAAAAGGCACATCCGTGTGGAACAAATCAATGGAAAATCATCCGCATGGGTGCGGATATCCGGATTAAGTGTCTCGGATGCGGCCATAGTGTTCTGATGCCGAGAAGCGAATTTCAAAAAAAAATCAAAAAAGTGATCGAATCAAAAACTGTAGAAGATAGCGAACAGTAAAACAACGTATAAATAATGGATAGAAAAAGGGAGAAGAGCTGGTGACAAAATCTTCTCCCATAAGAAAGAAATAATTGTGAGAACCAAGGGGCTGTAATGTCCGAGGAGCTGAAAAAAATGAGTTTGACAACAGGTATAGTCGGACTGCCAAATGTCGGCAAGTCCACACTGTTTAACGCGATTACTCAGGCAGGAGCGGAAATGGCAAATTATCCGTTCTGTACTATTGAGCCAAATGTTGGCATTGTCAGTGTGCCTGACAGCAGGCTGGACCAGTTGACCGAAATGTATCACCCGAAACGAAGAGTGCCAACGACATTTGAGTTTACCGATATAGCCGGTCTAGTCAAGGGGGCAAGCAAAGGTGAAGGTCTCGGCAATCAGTTTCTTGCTAATATCAGACAAGTCGATGCCATTTCACACGTTGTCCGCTGCTTTGATGACAGGAACATCACACATGTGTCCGGGAAAATTGATCCGGTAGATGATATTGAAACAATTAATCTCGAACTGATTCTTGCAGATCTGGAACAGGTCAATAAAAGATTTGACCGAGTAGCAAAGCTGGCAAATCAAAAAGAAAAACAAGCTATTATTGAATTCTCTGCACTACAAAAACTTAAGAAAGCTTTTGATGAGGGAAAGCCGGCACGCCATGTTGCATTGACCGAAGAGGAAGAAGCAATTGTCAGGCCATTTAACTTCTTGACAAAGAAACCCGTTCTCTATGTTGCCAACGTCTCCGAAGATGATGTGGCTTCTCCTGAAGAGAATAAATATGTTCAAGCGGTACAGAAATATGCTGAAAAAGACGGGGCTGAGGCCGTAGCGATTTCAGCGAGAATCGAGTCTGAAATTGCAGAACTCGATAAAGAGGAGAAAAAAGCCTTTTTGCAGGACCTTGGTCTTGACTCTTCGGGCCTTGACAGATTGGTTGCAAAATCATATCAATTGCTTGGACTGGCAACCTATTTTACAGCAGGAGAAAAAGAAGTTCGTGCCTGGACTTTTAAAAAAGGTACTAAAGCGCCACAGGCGGCGGGAATTATTCATTCAGATTTTGAACGTGGTTTTATCCGCGCGGAAATTGTTTCATATGAAGACCTGATTTCAGCAGGATCGGAAACCGCCGCCAGAGAACAGGGCCATCTCCGCCTTGAGGGGAAGGACTACGTCATGCAGGATGGGGATATAGTTAATTTCAGATTTAATGTCTGACCATAGCCGTCTGAGGTTGTTCTTGCAAATGTGGTCTAACTGTGGTAACATTATGACCCATGAGTGAGAAGACTTGCTCTCTGCTCCGATCAGGAGCCGCTTAGTCCAAGGGGAGGTGAAAAATCGTGCGCAAATATGAAATCATGTACATTCTTCGTCCAGATCTGGAAGAGGATCAGGAAAAAGCAGTTAATGAAAAGCTGGCTTCGATTCTGACGGATAATGGCGCCGAGATAAATGAAGTGAAGGAAATGGGTAAGCGCCGCTTAGCCTATGAAATCACGGATTTTAATACCGGTGTGTACTTTGTCCTGTATGTTAACGCAGGAAGCCCGGCAATCAATGAGTTTGACCGTCTTGTGAAAATCAATGATGACGTGATCCGTTTCATGATCATTAAAGATGAACGCAAACCGGAAGAAGTAAAATAATCTCAAAAACGGGGGGATTCTATTGATTAATCGGGTCGTTCTCGTCGGACGATTAACAAAAAATCCGGAACTTCGCTACACACCCAATGGGGTTGCAGTTGCAAGTTTTACTATTGCCGTCAATCGCCCGTTTTCAAATCAGCAGGGTGATCGTGAAACGGACTTTATTCCTGTTGTCGTCTGGCGCAGACAGGCAGAAAATGCAGCTAACTTCCTGACAAAAGGAAGCTTGACGGGTGTTGACGGGCGAATTCAGACGCGGAATTATGAGAATAATGAAGGGCGCAGGGTATATGTCACGGAGGTCATTGCTGATAGCGTGCAATTTCTTGAACCAAAAGGAACAAGACACACTGACGGAAATGACTTCGGCAACGGGGCGCCTGCACCTTCAGGCGGGAATAATAGTTTTGCCCCGCAGACCGGTAACCGCCCGAATGCCGGTACAAACAGCAACAACAATCAGAATGCCCCTTCTTTTGAAGATCCTTTTGCAAATGACAGTAAGCCTATCGATATCTCGGATGATGACCTTCCATTCTAAAAGATGGGAGAACCAGGTGAATAAGGGGAGGTGCAGTAGAAATGGCAGTACGCCGGTCACGCGGTAAACGCCGCAAAGTATGCTATTTTACAGTTAATCACATTACTTATATTGATTATAAGGATGTTGATTTGCTGAGACGCTTTATTTCAGAACGCGGGAAAATTTTGCCTCGCCGTGTTACAGGAACGAGCGCAAAATATCAGCGTCAGCTGACGAGAGCAATCAAACGCTCACGTCAGATGGCTTTACTTCCATATACACAGGAATAAAAAACTGGTTTGATCAAGCCAGTGAATGAAAAAACTGCAGTAAGAGGAATGCCTCTGCTGCGGTTTTTTTATACTCGTTGGAAAGATATAGGCCGTCACAACCAAGCTTAGCAGGCTTCAGAGTTTTTTTCTTCATCATTTTCTGCAGTCGTTGTCCTGCCTGTTGAAAAAAATGTCCAGACACTCTAAGCTTTACAGTAAACGATTAAGAGGTTAGCGAATGATGATGAAACCGGGCCATTTAAAAGAAAGTGCTGGTTTGCCAGTTAAAGAGAAGTGGCTGCTGATCGCGGCTATGATCATGATTGCGATCTATCTGGCACCAATGTTCATACTTGGAGAAAATGCGCACATCCGAATTGTGGATAATATGGATTCAAATATTGCATGGTATCAGGTGCTAAAAAACAGTGGTGAATTGTTCGGTTCCGTCCATTCCCAAATACCTCAAATTATCAATGGCCAGCTTTCCCGGAATGCTTTCGGTTCACAGTTCAGCCTTATTGTACTGCTGCACGCGATCCTGCCACCAATGCTTGCCTATTCCATATGTCAGCTGATTTCGAGGTTTTTTGCGTTTTTAGGGATGTATTTGTTGTTGAGGGATCATTTTGTCAAAAACAGGGATAGTTCCCCGATCAGAGTGCTCGTGGCACTTGCTTTTGCATTGACGCCGTTCTGGCCTTCCGGCATGCTGAGCACCCTTGGTATGCCACTTGCATTGTGGGCCTTTCTCAATATAAGGGCGCACCATGCTTCTTGGAAAGAATGGCTGACTATTTGCCTCTTGCCTTTTTATTCCAGTTTTGAGCTCGGATTTTTCTTCTTTTTAACGCTAATGGCAATGTTCTGGATGAGAGACTGGATCGTCAAAAAAAAGTTCAATCTAATATTTATATTTTCCATCGCACTGATGACGGCCATCTACTTCTTTGTTGAATACAGATTAGTTGCCTCGCTGCTTCTGCCTGGACCGCTGACGAACAGAGATGATTTTGTTGAATCAACATCGAGTTTATGGCATGTCCTGATACTCTCAATAGAAAATTTTATTGTCGGCCATGATCAGGTCATGACGGTTCATCAGTACGTCATTCTGCCCTTTATTTGCATTGTCTTGTGGCAGATAATCAAGCCCGGCACAGGGGAACGGTTGCTCAATAAGCGTTTTCTTCAACTGCTCTTTCTGAATGTGCTGCTGTCCGTGTGGTTTGCTTTCTGGTTTTATAAGGGCTGGGCACCGCTTAAAGCAAAGATCAGTATCCTTAGAACATTCAACTTTTCAAGATATCACTACCTTCACCCTCTGTTCATTTATCTGATGTTTGCAATGGGAGCACTCATATGCTGGCAAAAGGGGAAGAGATGGAAGAGATTTGTTGAAATCGTGCTTGTTTTGCAGATTATCGTGCTGTTCCTTTATAACCCGGAAATTGAGTTTCACGACCAGCCGTCTTTCAAGCAGTTCTATGCTAGTCAGCAGTTCAGTGCGATTGCTAAATATATAGGAAAGCCCAAATCGAGCTATCGTGTGGCCAGTATTGGTTTGCATCCGGCGATCGCTCAATTTAATGGATTTTATACGCTGGATACGTACAATAATTTTTACCCGCTCACATATAAGCAGGCCTTCCGAAAAATCATTTCTAAAGAACTGGACAAAAATCCAAGCATCCGGGCCTATTTTGATAATTGGGGTGGCAGATGCTATCTTTTTACCGCTGAATTGGGAGAGAATTATGATTTTCGCAAGAATTCCCATGTGAAGATCCACCATCTGCAACTCAATATTGGCCAGTTTAAAAAGATGGGCGGGAATTATATTTTTTCCGCGGTTCCGATCGTCAATGCAAGGCAAGACGGTTTGCATTTCCTTAAGTCATTTAACAGTAAAGAGTCTGCATGGAAGATCTATCTGTATGGGACGAGTTAAAGGGATGAAAAAAGACGCTCTGTCAGGGCGCCTTTTTTATGGAATTTCGGGATTTCGGGAAAAAGTGTTCAGCATTAATAATAGGGTGCCATCATTAAATAAACGATAACCCCGGTCAGGCTGACATAAAGCCAGATCGGCATCGTCCAGCGTACAATTTTCCTATGCTTGCTGATCTGCATGGTCCAGCCCCACACAAGCGCGAACGGAGCAAGAAAAACGACGCTTGCAGCTAGAGTGCTATGCGTAATCAGAATAAAAAAGTAGATTGGCCTGATCAGTCCCACGCCGCCGTAATGAGGTGCCGGTGCGAGATAGTGGAAAGAAAGATACGAAAGCAGAAAAAGAGCAGTTGTCGAAAATGCGGCCAATATAAAACCACGATGCAGATTGATTTTTTTCATTTTAATGGCAATCAGTGCGCAGACAAGAAAGATAAATGTAAAGCTGTTAAATACGGCATTCAGCTTGGGAAGCACATAGACGCTACGGCTGATTTTGCCATGATAGCCAATAAAAGGCGCAAAGAAAAGCAGCAATATGACAATGTTGGCGAGGATAGCGACTGTGATGATAAGCACAGCGTAATTCTTATCGCTTTTCGGTTTTGGATGACTGGCGCCCTGGGTGTTTAGCGTTTGCTTCATAATCGTTAATAACTCCTTTGCTTGTGAGATTCACGGACAGGCTATAAATCTATGATAGGTGTCAGCAGCCGGACAGGCAAGAATTAACACACGCGCGAATCAATGAAGTCAATCCGCAGAAACTTTGGAAAGAAGTTTATTTGTAATTGATTTAATATAGGTGTGTGATTTAGTTTCTTCATCAATCATTTCTTTAAGGATGACCCTTATGAAATACTGCACGGAAATCAGGTCTTTGAATATCAGAATAGATTCCAAGGCCTCTTTGTAGATCTGGAAAAAAAGAGGTTCAGGGTTACCTTTCTGAATTTCGCCATAAGCCTCATAAAGCAGATCAATCTTATCTGCAACCGACAGAATTTTACCTTCCAGTGAATGATCTTTGCCCTCTTTGAAGCGTTCTTCATAAACTTTGCGGAACTCCGATGGAATTTCTTTATCAAGAAATTCCTGAGTCATTGAGCCTTCCACCTGTGAAAACAGTTCCCGGAGTTTCGGCAAGGCGTATTTAACCGGAGTTTTTATATCGCCGGTAAAAAGTTCTGAATAATCATGGTTAATGGCTCGTTCATAGACCTTTTTCCAGTCAACGGATTGTCCGTTCTGATCTTCAACAGTTGCAAGAAACTGTGCAATGGTTGCAACTTTAAATGAGTGGCTGGCAACGGAATGTTCCTGGTATTTAAAAACACCTGGACAGCGGTAAATGCCCTCCAGGTCAGATAAGCTTTGAAAATATTTGTGGATACCCATGGACAAGACTCCTCTCCGAATGCTTCTGATCGATCTGTTTGGATATTTCGAACAGTATAGACCGCATGAGGAAAAGAGTCAATCATTCTGAGCCAGACCCGCTTCGTTTCGAATCCTGGTGTTCTGGGTCTGAATAAAATCAATTAGTTCCTTTATATCAAGCAGAGGCAGCTCACCATCCTGTAGCTGGACTTCTGAGTTGAAAAACTGAGACACGTCACCGTCAGCGGCAATCTGCCCCGACTGGAACACATAAGTGTCTCCAACAGCATCGATATCGAGGGCGACACTTCCGGATTCCGCTGAACAAATCACGAATTTCCTGTCCTCTTTAATCAGAGAAGCATTGCTTCCAGCCTGAAGGACTTCGGAAAGACGAATCAGCGGCAGAATTTGATTTCTTAATGATATAAAACCTGAGAAGAAAGGGTGGGTTAATGGAACAGATACCACGGGCACAGGTTCAATAATTTCGCTGACAGCACTGATCAGGATACCAACCGAACGATTGCCGGTATGGAGAGTGAGTGCTTCCAGATCCGTTGTTTCTAAAGACATATGATTCACCTCGGATAATATTTTCTCAAGCAAAAATGATTAAACATATTTTCAAGATTTATATCGGAATAAAGCGACATAATGATTATTTTTTTAGGCGGGGGACTGAGTCGGGCTCAACGATCTCTTTACCCTCATACCATGGATTGATATGGATCAATACTTCTTCTACATCAGGAAATCTGGTCATCACTTTTTGTCTGATTTCTTCCGTTATGTCATCACCTTCCTGAATATTGTAGGACGCAGGAAGACGGATTTGCGCATCGATCAGAATTGAATTACCGTGTTCCCGTGCACGCAGGATATCAATTTTTTTCACCTGTGGAAATGAAAGAAACACTTCCTTATACTCTTCCTGCTTTAACTCGTCGACGCTGCTTTCCATGAGTACATTGGTCGACTTGATCATCATCATGATGGCAATTCTGAGAACAAGGAGAGAGACAACAATGCCGGCAATCGGATCGCTGAAGTGTGAATAAGGTATATTCAGAATTTCCCCGACCCAACCAATGCTCAGTCCAATGGCAGCAGCGAATGAGGCATAAATATCTGCCAGATGGTCTGAAGCGGTTGCCTCGAGACTCTTGCTGTGATACTTTTTTGCTGCACGGTGTGTGTATACATAAAGCACCCATTTCCACGCTGTAGATATTATAGCGGCGCTGAGCGCCCATACGCTGACCTCAGTAGCAGGGTCGAACAAAGCACGGATCGCTTCGAAAATCAGGAAAGCGGCTGCTCCGGTCAAGATAGTCGCAATAAATGCGGTGGAGATGTCCTCCGCTTTTCCGTGGCCATAAGGGTGCTCTCTATCCGCAGGATGATTGGACAATTTCATTGAGCCAATGGCGGCGACAGAGCCAATCACATCTCCGCCATTATGCACACCATCAGCAATCAGCGCGGTACTATGAAAAAGCACGCCGCATCCGATTTTGATTAAGGTCAGAAAAAAATTGCTGATAAGGCTGATCCAGGCAACAAACAGCGCTTGTGCACTTTCATAAGCCATAATGGTTCACTCTCCCCAAATTGTTTGCCTGAGGCAAGTTCATCATTAGAAAAGACAATCCGCGTTTGGATTGTCTTAAAAACGAGCGATATTTTTTGACGATGCAATAACTGATCATTTTGACACCAACTCTCCAAATAAAACAAGAGATAGATAAGTGTATGGTGAGTGAAATTAAAATAACCCTTATTGATTCAAAAGGGTAGATAAAGTTCACTATAAAACGCTTTCTTTTCAAATATTTAACTCCTCTATTATATACAGAAAATTTAAATGGTGCAAGATAATACGCGCTATTCAACACTCTGCCCTTCCATTGAGAACTGAATTTATATTATAATTAATCTTATGAATCATTTGAATGACCGGTGCAGTTGCTGCAGTACCTTGAGAAGGGAACAGGCACGCTTGTTTTTTTTGAAGCCAGAGTGGCATTCAACTGATCCCTTATAAGAGGTGTGATTATGAAAGATAAAAACGCTCGTATTGGCGGAGCGCTGACCGTCATTCTTTTGTTTGTTTTACTTTGGGTCACTCTTTATGTCCCACTTGCATCGGCTGTTTCAGTCTGGTTGATTCCTCTGCCGCTGATGTATGCTGTGTCAAAGTCCGGATGGCGTTATGGAAGTATGCTGCTCGTTTTAGGCATAGTATTTCTGCTCCTGATTCAGCGGGATCTGAGTATGCTCTTTCCTATTTTCTTTATCATATTGGGCTTTGTAATGGGTGAAACCATTCGTTTGAAAAAATCTGCTTTTGCAGTGCTGCTTACAGGCAGCTTGGCGAACATTATGATGCTTATTCTCTGTTTAGCTGGCGCAGTGCTTATTTTTGACTTTAACCCCGTTGTTGAAACAAAAACAGCGATTGAAAGGTCTCTTGAGTCAATGGTTGGCCAGGCAGGCCCTTTGCTGCATCAGAATGCCGGAACGCTGCTCAGTATGTACAAAAGCTACCTTAATTATTTGGGCAATATCGCGCCCTCGTTAATTGTAATGATTGGCGTTGTTTATGCATCCATTATTGAATGGATCAGTCTTCCGATACTTAGGAGGTTCCGAATCAAAGTTCCGGAGTGGGTGCCGTTCAGGCGCTGGCAGGTACCAAAAAGTGTAGTCTGGATTTATCTGATTGCGCTTCTGCTGATTCAGACCGGATTAACAACTGACGGAGATCCACTCTTCATCATGGCGATCAATATTGCTTTTGTGATGCAGATACTGCTTGCTATTCAGGGGCTGAGTTTCATTTTTTATTTCGCATCGCATCGACGGCTTCCGGTGATCGTTCCGGCTATTGTGACCGTTGCAGTCATTATCTTCAGTTTCTTACTGCTGCAGCTGGTCACATTATTAGGTATAATTGATCTTGGTTTTGATCTTCGGAAGCGGTTGGATAAAAAGAAGTAGTGACCCGGGATAAGTGAAAAATTCCCTGAAAATTGTGCGGCCGCGGGAGCTGAAAAAATTGGCAAACCAATTTAAACACCGGTGGCGCAGCGACTTGCTGATCGTGCTAGGTCTGCTGTGCCTTCTATTTATTATTTTTACCGCGTTCCTAAACTGGATGCTTGCTTTGGCAGGGCTGGTGATTCTGGCATTGGCTGTCACATGGTTTGTGTTCAATGAAACGCAGTTTGACAAGGAACTGGTGGAATATATCGCCGGGCTGTCCTACCGGCTGAAAAAAGTCGGCGGTGAGGCCCTTCTTCAGATGCCGATCGGCATTGCCCTGTATGATGAAGAGGAACGGATAGAGTGGTGCAATCCCTACTTCAATCAGCTGGCAGGCGGAACAGAGACAAAGATCGGACAATTGATTAACGATATTTCTGATGATCTTGAGAAATTAATTCTGTCGGATAAAGATTCGTCAATTATCACGCTCAATGAGCGGCAATATCGTGTACGTCTGAGGCGGACAGAAAGGTTACTCTATTTTACCGATATTACAGATGTTCTGGAAATTAAGAAAAATTATTTTGATGAGCAGCCCGTTCTTGCTCTGATCTTTTTGGACAATTACGATGAGGTTACTCAGGGCATGGAAGATCAGGTCAGGAGCACGATCAATAATGAAACCACGTCGGTTATAAAAGCCTGGGCATCGCGCCATGGTATCTATTTAAGAAGGACAGCGTCCGACCGCTTTCTCGCGGTGATGAATGAAAAACTGTTGATTGCTGTCGAGGAAGAGCACTTTTCTATACTTGATAAGGTCCGTGAGATTACGGTGCCCCTCAGCCATATCCCCCTGACGCTCAGTATCGGTGTCGGAGCGGGCACGGAAACGTTGGAGGATCTTGGTACTTATGCCCAGTCTGCACTTGATCTTGGCCTTGGGCGGGGCGGTGACCAGGCTGTAATAAAAAGACCGGACGGGGCTGTGAAATTTTTTGGCGGGAAATCCAATCCTATTGAAAAGAGAACGCGTGTCCGTGCAAGAGTTATTTCCCATGCGTTAACAGAACTCATGCTGGAAAGTGACCAGGTGATGATCATGGGGCATAAGGCACCGGATCTTGATGCTTTGGGTTCGTGCATCGGCATCCTGAAGATCGCCCATGCCAACGGCCGCAGTGCCAAGATTATTCTTGACCGCGAACACAACGTAACCGGTGTAGCGCGGCTGGTAAGCGAAATTCAGAAAAACAGGAATTTATGGGCCAATTTTATTTCTGCAGAAGAAGCTCACGAAAAAGTAACGAGACGGACGCTGATTGTGGTGGCTGACACGCACCGCCCTTCGATGGTTGTCGATCCGGATATTCTGGATGATGTTCACCGTATCGTTATCATTGATCATCACCGCAGAGCAGAAGAATTTATTAAGGATCCCGTGCTTGTCTATATGGAGCCTTATGCCTCATCAACCGCTGAACTGGTGACCGAACTTCTTGAATACCAGCCTAATGAACGTCCGCTTGACGTTATTGAAGCGACTGCGATGCTCGGCGGGATAGCGGTCGATACAAAGAATTTCACATTAAGAACCGGGTTTAGAACTTTCGATGCAGCTTCTTATTTACGCGCGCACGGGGCGGATACCATACTCGTTCAGAAATTCCTCTGTGATGATTTGGACCAGTTTAATCAGCGTGCTGAACTGATTCGGAGAACGCAGGTCTACCGGTCAAATATTGCAGTTGTCTGGGGCGAGAACAGCAAGCCGTATAATCAGGTGCTGCTGGCTCAGACTGCCGATACGCTGCTGATGCTGGAGGGAATTCGGACGTCTTTTGTTATTGGGCTGCGGGATGACGGATTGATTGGTGTCAGCGCCCGCTCACTTGGCGACGTCAACGTCCAGATTGTTATGGAAAGCCTTGGCGGTGGCGGTCACTTGAATAACGCAGCCACCCAAATGAAAGGTATTACGGTAGAAACGGCAGCAGCCAAGGTCAAAGAAGCTGTTGATAAGTATTTTGAAGGAGGCTTGTCATAATGAAAGTTATTTTTTTAAAAGACGTAAAAGGCAAGGGCAATTCAGGCGATGTTAAAGAGGTTTCAGAGGGCTACGCACGCAATTATTTGCTCCCTCAAAATTTGGCCGTTCCCGCGAACAAGGGCAGTATAAACCAGCTGGAAGCCAAAAAGAAAAAGAAAAAGCAGCTTGAAGAAGAAGAACGCTCAAATGCTGAAGCATTAAAACAAAAGATCGAAAAAATAACGATTGAACTTAAAGCTAAGTCCGGTGAAGGCGGCCGGCTCTTTGGATCTATCACCAGCAAACAGATCGCTCAGGCTTTCAGAAAAATTGAAATAACGATTGATAAACGAAAAATCGATCTCCCAGAGCCGATAAGGACACTCGGGTTTACAGACGTTCCGCTGAAGCTGCATCCGCAGGTTACTGCCAAAGTGAAAGTGCACGTAACTGAGGAATAACCTGATTCGCTGATGATTGGTCCTGATTGCACGGATCATCAGCGAATTCATGAACAACATGAAGGAGAATGCATCATGAGTGACTTATTTGCCGATCGAACGCCTCCCTATAATACGGAGGCTGAACAGGCCGTATTGGGTGCGGTGTTTCTTGAACCACCTGCAGTGATTACCGCCTCTGAACGGCTTGTTCCCGAAGACTTTTACCGGACGAGCCATCAATTAATTTTTTCGGTTATGCTTCAGCTGTTTGACCGCAATGAACCGGTTGATGTGGTTACAGTAACCAATGCGCTTCAATCTGCAAAACATCTGGAAGAGGTAGGCGGCGTGTCTTATCTTGCTGATCTCGCCGGATCGGCACCGACAGCGGCCAACATTGAGTATTACTGCAATATCGTTGCGGAAAAGTCGCTTCTTCGCCGCTTGATTCGTACGGCGACTCAAATCGTATCCGAAAGTTACACAAGAGAAGATGATGCTGAGAGCATCGTCGATGATGCCGAACGGCAGATTCTTGAAGTTGCAGAGCGAAAACGGACAGGCGAATTCAGGCCGATCAAGGATGTGCTGATCGAGACCTATGACAACATTGAGGCACTGCAGAGCAGAAAGGATGAGGTGACCGGAACAGGCACCGGATTTATGGAGCTCGATCGAATGACAGCAGGCTTTCAGAAAAGTGATCTGATCATCGTGGCTGCGCGGCCGTCTGTGGGGAAAACCGCGTTTGCACTCAATATCGCGCAGAATGTAGCGACAAAGAATGATTCTAATGTTGCTATTTTCAGTCTTGAAATGGGCGCACGCCAGCTTGCGATGCGTATGCTGTGCGCTGAGGGGAATATTGACGCACAGAAACTCCGTACCGGCCGTCTTGAGGACGATGACTGGCAAAAATTGACGATGGCGATGGGAACATTGTCGCGTGCCGGTATCTACATTGATGATTCGCCGGGCATCCGGGTAAATGATATACGTTCGAAGTGCCGTAGGCTGAAGCAGGAAAAAGGACTTGATCTTGTAATTATAGATTATCTGCAGCTGATTGTCGGTTCCGGGAATCTCGGGCATCAGGAAAACCGCCAGCAGGAAGTTTCGGAAATTTCCCGAACCCTGAAAGCCATGGCCCGTGAACTGGATGTTCCGGTCATAGCTTTGTCCCAGCTTTCAAGAGGTGTTGAATCACGTCAGGATAAAAGGCCGATGATGAGTGACATCCGTGAATCCGGCAGTATCGAACAGGATGCGGATATTGTGGCCTTTCTCTACCGCGATGATTATTACAATAAAGAGAGTGAAAAACAGAACATTATTGAAATCATCATTGCAAAACAGCGAAATGGTCCGGTAGGCACTGTCGAACTGGCGTTTATCAAGGAATATAATAAGTTTGTCAACATTGACAGAAATCATCAGGAAAATATTCCACGCGGAGCATAAGTTTCATCTGGCCAGAAAAGCATAAAATCCGAACGAAAAGCAATCCGATCATAGAAATTGTTCGCCTATTGTCGTTGACTTTTAAATTCAATAGCTGTTAGACTAAACAGGGTCGGAGAGAAAAATTTTAACTGGATGAAGTAAGGGGCTGAAGGTATGTCTTCTGTAGTTATAGTGGGTGCCCAGTGGGGCGATGAAGGAAAAGGCAAAATTACGGATTATCTCTCGGAAAACTCTGAAGTGGTGTCACGTTATCAGGGTGGAGACAATGCGGGCCATACAATTGTCTGGAACGGAAAGACTTACAAGCTGAGGTTAATGCCTTCGGGAATACTCTATAAGGATAAAATCTGCGTGCTTGGAAACGGCATGGTGATCAATCCTAAATCGCTCTGCAGCGAACTGGACTACATGAAGGAAAACGGCATCAGCACCGAAAATTTGCGCATCAGCAATCGGGCGCATCTGGTTCTGCCTTATCACCTGAAACTTGATATTCTGGAAGAAAAGAGCAAAGGTGCCTCCAAGATCGGTACGACTCAAAAGGGGATTGGACCGGCTTACATGGATAAAGCCGCACGAATTGGCATCCGGATGGCCGATCTCCTCGAACCGGAGACTTTTAAGGAAAAACTGACAAAAAATCTGGCTTCCAAAAATCGCCTACTTGAAAAAATGTACGACAGTGAAGGATTCAATATTGATGATATTTACGGCGAATATCTCGCATATGGAGAAAGAGTACGCCACTTGGTCTGCGATACGTCTGTAGTGCTTAACGAGGCGCTTGATACCGGAAAGCGGGTGCTTTTTGAAGGTGCCCAGGGCTGTATGCTTGATATCGATCAAGGGACGTACCCATTTGTAACATCGTCAAATCCGGTAGCCGGTGGTGTAACGATCGGTGCCGGTGTCGGCCCGACGAAAATCAATCATGTAGTCGGCTGCGCTAAAGCTTATACTACACGGGTTGGCGATGGACCGTTCCCGACAGAGTTGACCAATGCTATCGGCGATCAGATCCGTGAAACCGGGCATGAATACGGTACGGTGACCGGACGCCCCCGCCGAGTCGGCTGGTTTGACAGTGTCGTGCTTCGACATTCCCGCCGAGTCAGCGGCCTGACGGATCTTTCCCTTAACTGTGTCGATGTACTGACAGGACTGGAAACGGTGAAGATCTGCAAGGCTTATGAATTCAAGGGCAAAGTGATCCGGGAATTCCCGGCGAGCCTGAATATTCTTGCGGCGTGCAAACCGATTTATGAAGAAATGCCGGGTTGGTCGGAAGACATTACAGGAGCTCGGTCACTTTCCGATCTGCCGCAGAACGCCCGCCATTATATTGAACGGATTTCTCAGCTCACCGGTGTGCCGCTGTCGCTGTTTTCGGTCGGACCGGATCGTGGGCAGACTATCGAAGTGCGCAGTGTATTTGCCTGATATCGATGAATTTGAAAAGAACAGGCCTCACTTGGAGCGGAATTTCTTATGGAATTCTGCTCCTGCTATATTAGAGCCTATCCAAAAAAGGTGACGAAGGAGGGCGTTTGCAGGCTAAAAACGTAACACTGTGTTGCAGGGCCTGCACTAGGTCGTCCATAACCATCGGAAGGTCGAGGCGGCGAAGTTTAGAGGACTGGGGGGAACAAGCGGGCGTTGAGATTCGCTGCTGATCATTCGGTGACATTTTGCCCCATTCTAATAAAAAAAGGAATGCTTTATGCGACTGGAAGGAGCAGGTATACAAAGAAAAGACATTAAATTGAAATAAAGAGTTGCCATTGCAGGCTAACGATGGTATAATATTACTTGTGCCGCGAAAAGGAACATCATTAAAATTCTTTTCCGGATTTGAAAGAGATCGTTGATTGTCGCGGGGTGGAGCAGTCTGGTAGCTCGTCGGGCTCATAACCCGAAGGTCGCAGGTTCAAATCCTGCCCCCGCAACCAATGGGTCCGTGGTGTAGTGGTTAACATGCCTGCCTGTCACGCAGGAGATCGGCGGTTCAAGTCCGCTCGGACCCGCCATTTTGATTATGATCAGTATGCTTCATTTTTATAATGAATGGGTTTACCCACAAGCATACTGTTTTATTTATATTATGGCTCGATAGCTCAGTCGGTAGAGCAGAGGACTGAAAATCCTCGTGTCGGTGGTTCGATTCCGCCTCGAGCCATGTTTTATCAAACACAAGCGAACTCAGCGAATATAAACGAAAAAGCAGGCTCTCGGAAATTTCCGAGAGCCCTGTTCATTACCGGCAGTTATGACAGAGCAAGCGCCGTTATGGTAGAATAAATGAGAAGTGCATTCCGGCGTCCGGGCCCGCTCCCGGCCGGGTAAGAGGTTTTGGAAATGAATAGAAAATAAGACACCCTCATTTCAACTTGAAGAGAAAGCATGATTATAAGCTAGATAATTGAGATTTTTCCAGGGGGCTTTGAAGAATGAGCAACAAAATTCTTGTCGTAGATGATGAACAGCCAATTGCGGATATATTACAATTTAATCTTGAAAAGGAAGGTTATGACGTTGTTTGCGCCTATGATGGACAGGAGGCGCTGGACAAGGTCGAACAGGAGAATCCGGACATGATTCTACTGGATGTGATGCTGCCAGTCAAGGACGGCATGGAGGTGTGCCGCGAGGTTCGCAGGACACACAATATGCCGATCATTATGCTTACAGCCAAAGACTCGGAGATTGACAAAGTACTGGGGCTGGAAATGGGAGCGGATGACTATGTCACGAAACCGTTCAGTAACCGCGAGCTGATTGCAAGAGTTAAAGCCAATCTCAGGCGGCATAAGCAGGAATCAAATGAAACTGAAAAAGGAAGAGAGAATAGTATTGAAATCGGTGATCTGGTCATTAATCTGGATGCTTATGTAGTGACCAAAAGGGGCCAAGTGATTGAACTGACACATAGGGAGTTTGAACTGCTTCATTATCTGGCTGATCACATCGGCCAGGTGATGACAAGAGAAAATCTTCTGCAGACTGTCTGGGGATATGACTATTTTGGCGATGTTCGGACGGTAGATGTTACTGTGCGGCGATTGCGCGAGAAAATTGAAGACAATCCCAGCCGGCCGATCTGGATTATTACTCGCCGCGGTGTCGGTTATTATCTGAATGCACCCGATCAGGAGCCGTCAGAATGACTAAAGTCGGTTTTTTTAAATCGATTCAATTTAAGATTGTGCTTGTTTACACACTGTTGATTCTGCTGGCCATGCAGCTGATCGGCGTGTATTTTACGGATAGCCTCAAAACCATGCAGCTGAACAGCTTTGAAGACGCCCTTGTTAATCAGAGTAAGCTGATTGCTGTTAATATCGGCGAGGTTCTCAGAGAATCGAAAGATACGAATATCGACGATCCAAGCCGTCTGGCTGATCAGATCAGCAGCCAGTTTTCCGAAGTGGACAATACCAGGCAAATCGAAGTCATTGATGAAAATCGTGTGATTGTGGCGGCGGACGACAAACGGGCGATTGGGAAAAGCACAACAAACGATCTGATCATCCAGAATCTGACATCAACAACAGCCAACAAATACCGGCGGACAGACAGCGGCAGCGGGGAACGGGTTGATATTGTTACAGTACCGATTATGGTTGGTAATCAGCGATACGGCGTCCTCTATGTAGAGAAAAGCTTTGAAGGCGTTTATAGTCAGCTCCTGTTGATTAACCGAATACTTGCCACAGCAACAATTTTTTCTCTTCTTATTACTGCCGTTCTTGGTTTCTTTTTGGCGCGGACAATAACGAAGCCCCTTGTTCAGATGCAGCGTCAGGTGCTCGCGGTTTCCCAGGGCAATTTTAACCGGAAAGTCGATATGATTGAAAAGGATGAAATCGGACAGTTGGCTGCGGCCTTCAACAATATGACAATCAAATTGCGCGAAGCGACATCGACAACTGAGTCAGAACGCCGCAAACTGAAATCTGTTCTTACATATATGACGGATGGTGTGATTGCAACCGACCGCAAGGGTAATGTAATCCTGATGAATAACCGTGCGGAAGAGTTGCTGAATGTTTATCGTAACGACGTGATCGGCAATTCAATTCTCGATTTACTCAAGATCAGGAAAAATTATAAAATCATGGATTTGTACAGCCTCGCAGATTCAATGGTTCTTGACTTCAGCAGTGATCAGCAGATCGTTCTGCTGAGGGCTAACTTTTCTGTTGTGAAAAAAGAAAACGGGCTTGCCAATGGGCTCATTGCTGTGATTCACGATGTCACAGAGCAGGAACAGGTGGATATGGAGCGTCGCGAATTCGTGGCTAACGTTTCTCACGAATTGCGCACGCCGCTGACAACCATGAAAAGCTACCTTGAGGCGCTCCAAGACGGCGCAGTTGATGATCCGAAACTCGCGGCCAAGTTTCTTGATGTGACACAAAAAGAGACAGAGCGGATGATCCGGCTGGTCAAGGATTTGCTGCAGCTGTCCCGGCTTGATTCCAAATCCTATAAAATTAATCTGCAGCATACCAACTATATTAATTTCTGTGAGCAAATCATTGATCGTTTTGAAATGACGAAAAAACAGAATATCGAGTTTTCACGCAAATTACCAAAAGGGACTTTTTTTGTCCAGATTGATCGGGACAAGCTGACCCAGGTCATTGACAATATTCTTTCGAACGCGATGAAATATTCACCTGAAGGCGGGCTGATTACTTTCCGGATTACAAGAAAGGGTCATAAGATCCGGACGACAATTAGTGACGAAGGGGTTGGGATTCCCAAGGAAAACCTGGTAAAAGTGTTTGAACGCTTCTATAGAGTGGACAAGGCCCGCTCCCGGAAACTCGGTGGCACAGGCCTGGGGCTGGCCATTGCTAAAGAGATGATTGAAGCACAGGGCGGGGATATCTGGGCGGAGAGTGAATGGAATCACGGCACGACGATTCACTTCATCCTTCCGCTTGACCGGGAGGGTGAAGAAGGTTGAACCGTGAAGTTTTCAAATCTATTCTTCTGAGCGTTTTGGTACTGGCGAGTATTGCGATGACTTGGAATATCTGGTTTTATAAAGCAGATTTTAAAAATTACAAAGGGCCTTCAAATTCGACAAATTCTGTTGCCATTGCTGAATCCCGTAAACTTAGCGATGTCATCCGGCCTTCCCTCATTCTTCAGAAGTCACCAGAAGGGACAGTCGGCCAGATCGACAGCAACCAGGTGATGAGCGGATATAAAATTTTTCAGAACGCGGTATTCACCAATGTTCAGCTCGAAAGTGCGCAAAAAAGCCCCGCCCGAAAGAGGGGAACAAGCTCATACGAGATCATGTTTCCGGCGCCGCTGATGCAGGAGACATTGAAGGAAATCTTTCATTTTGGTGACAATAATGTGCAAATTCCTCAAAATGTGCTTATTGATCGTATAGAAATTTATCAACCGACCTCCGGCCACGGACTGGTTGCTGCATTCCGGTCGCAGAATAATGTCGATCAGCTGTCCGCGGCGGTTTCCGGGACAAACCTGAACAGCCTGAGCAAGATATTTTTAAACGGGCAGACTGGGCCGTACGGACTTCAGCAGTTAAAAGGTAAAACGCTTTATCTGCCGCTTGGAAACACCAATGTCCGTTCGGAAATGATCTACTTTGAGAAAATTCCCGTTGATGAATTCATACCGATTCTGTTTACGGATCCAAAAAACGTTTTTCAATACCGTGGAAAGACGGCCTACACAGACGGAACAAGCCAATTGGAGAATAATTCCAACATTCTTCAATACGTGGATCCGGGGATCAGCGGGTCAACAGTGATGACGGATCCGATTTTCCACAGCTTTGAGTTTATTAACAACTTTAAAGCCTGGACGGATGATTTTATGTATGATGGCTTGATCTTATCCTCCAATCAGCAGGAAACAGTTACTTTCCGTCTCCTGCTTGGCAGTTATATGGTTTATAACACTGAATATTACCCGAACCCTTTTCTAACGACAATGGAACTGACCTGGAAAAGCCAGGATCTAAGCAGTTTTAATAGAACACTGGTCACTTTTACGAGAATAGACGAGCCGGGATCTGTAACGCTGAATTCCGGAAGCGACGTGCTAAGTATGCTGAAAAAGAATGGCGTTGCCGTAAATGAGATTGAGGATATGGCGATAGGTTATGGGGTAGACAACCCACAGTCTAATGATAATTCTTCCCTGAAAGCAACGCCCGACTGGTTTTATAAAATCAACAACCGGTGGTATTCTGAAAATGGTACATTAGCGTCCCGCCAGCCGGGTCAGCTGGGGGTGGATTCGCAATGAACTGGAGCAAAACCAAATCTATTTTTATTGTCTGTTTTCTGCTTCTGGATGCTTTTCTGATTTTTGAACTGTATGCAAGACAGCAGGACGAAGGGGTTGAAAACCTTACTGACGGATCCGGGACAAATAATACTTTCCGTGTGGATACAACCATACCGCCAACACCGCAGAATGTCACTTTCCTGCGTGGAAGCCGGGTCAATTTTTCAAATGAAAAGAAAAATATTGCCGATTTGACAAGCTCGGCCAACAACGGAATCGGTCAGAAAATCCAATATGAGAACGGGGGCATGCAGTTGCATGGAATCTTTGCCTCACCCATCAGTGGAAATATGACAAATACAGATCTGCAGAAAATCATTCTCGGCTTGGTATATAAAGGACAGTCTTATACATACTGGCAAAATGATTCTAAGGCAAGAACGATTAATTTTGTTCAGTTATATAATAACCAGCCGGTTTTCATCAGCAGGCGCAACAACATTCAGATGCTCGAATTTACGGTTAGCCAGAACAAAATTGTCGGATATCAGCAAAGTTATTTTAAGTTTAGTAAATCCAATTATGTCGATGTAATCAGCGCGGAGAAAGCGATCAGCAATTTGGGGGAAAACACGGATTTGCTTGATTCAGAACGGCCGGTAATTAAGACTGTTGAACTGGGCTACGTGAACCTGGTAGGCGATGCCAGTGCTGATCCGTTGATATTTATCCCCACCTGGCATATTGTCGTGCAAACAAATCACGGCGATCAGGAGTATTTTGTCAATGCGATGTCGGGGAATGTACAGACCCTTGATTGATTCACCGGTATAGATAGATAGATCATCAGAGAGAACGCAGACGTGGCACAAACGTGGGAGTGGTAGAAATGACAGTGCATTACAGCGTGCTCGCGAGCGGAAGCACGGGTAATTCGTTATATGTTGAAACAGAGCAGCAGCGGCTGCTGATTGACTGCGGGTTGAGCGGGAAAAAAATGATTGAGTTACTGGCGCAGATTGGCCATAAACCGGAGGATATCGATGCGATCCTGGTGACACATGAGCACAGCGACCACGTGAAGGGCTTGGGTGTTTTTGCGCGCCGCTTTCAGACCCCGGTATACGCCAATGAAAAAACCTGGCGTGCGATGACGACTGTGACCGGGGACATCCCGGAAGACCAGAAATTTGAATTTCAAGCGAATACGATTAAGAAATTCGGCAATCTTGATATTGAGTCGTTTTCTGTTTCCCATGACGCAGCGGATCCGATGTTTTACATCGTGCATGACGATGACAGAAAATTAACACTTCTGACGGATCTCGGCTATGTATCCGAGCATATTAAAGGGCTGATTCGGGATTCTGACGCCTATATTATGGAAGCAAATCATGATACGGAAATGCTGATGATGGGCCGATATCCATGGAGTGTTAAGCGGAGGATCCTCGGAGACACCGGGCATATATCGAACGATGAATCTGGCATCGCCCTGACGGAGGTTCTCGGAAATCGGACAAAGAAAATATATTTAGCTCACCTGAGCAGGGATAATAACATGAAAGAATTGGCAAGAATGAGTGTAGGGCAGAAATTGGAAAGTGTCGGGTTAAAAATGGGGAGAGATCTCAGCCTTTTTGATACCGATCCTGAACATGCTACACAGCTTACGGCCATTTAATGGCTGTCTGATCTGCGTATGGCGTAGCTTTTTAGATAAGCAGCGGTTTGGCGGCCACTCAGATGTTAAATTCTTTAATATTGTATATAAATAGTCACATATTTTTAATAAGGCGGGTTACCGGTGTTACATTAGGGGTAAAGAAAAATCGTCGGCCAATATAGATCTTTCAGCGCAACTGGCGAGATTGGAATGCGAGGAGGAGAACAGGTATGGAATATTACGATGAGAACCGTACGGATCACATACCGGAATCAGAGACAGGGCCCAAACGCTCGTCAACAGGCAGGGGCGGCTGGTTTTTTGCCGGATTTATTGGTGCTATAGTCGGAATTGTCTGTTTCCTTATTTTTGCCCCCATATTATCCGATTTAGGCATATTACCTTATTCAGTAACTACAGGATCACAGGGTACCAGCAATCTGAGCAGCAACGCAGGAGCGACTACCCAGCAGATTAACGTGAAAGTCGATTCGGGTGTAACTCAGGCAGTAGCGAAGGTTTCTCCCGCAGTGGTTGCTGTTATCAATCTGCAGAAGGCTAACTTTTTTGATAATCAATACACTGAAACGGGAATGGGGTCCGGCATCATTTATAAGCGCGCGGGGCCTTATGCTTATGTAGTGACGAATGACCACGTAGTTTCCGGTGCCGGAGAAGTTGAAGTCCGTCTCAGTAACAATCAGAAAGTAAATGCCACCGTGCTTGGCACAGATGCCCTGTATGACTTGGCAGTCCTCAGGATCCCATCGACGAATGTTACAACCGTTGCGGATTTTGGTAACTCCGCGACGCTGCAGCGCGGCGAACCGGCCATCGCGATCGGCAACCCGCTCGGATTTTCCGGTTCGGTAACCGAGGGTATTATCAGTTCCACCAATCGTACTATTCCGGTCCAAAGCAATAATGCATCTGTCGAGGCTCAGGTTTTGCAGACGGATGCGGCTATCAATCCCGGGAATAGCGGCGGGGCGCTGGTAAACATCGCAGGGCAGGTTATCGGCATTAATTCTTCTAAGATTGCTTCGACAGCTTCAACGGATTCAGGAGCAAATACAAGTGTTGAGGGAATTGGCTTTGCGATCCCGATCAACGTGGCCAAACCAGTGATCAGCGAACTTGAGAAAAACGGCAAAATTGAACGGCCGATGCTCGGTATCAGCATTGTCGATCTATCGATGGTACCTGCACAGGAAGTTAGCCAGCTGAATTTGCCATCGTCCGTAAAAACCGGTTTAGTCGTGACCGATGTAACGAATGGAAGCCCGGCAAAGAAAACCGGTGTTCAAGCCGGTGATGTCATTACCTCCATCAACGGGCAGAAAATCACAAGCTACATTTCTTTTTCGACTTATATGTATTCAAAACTGCATGTCGGGCAGACAGTTCCGATCCAGTATTATCACGCCGGAAAGCTGCACACAGCTCAGCTGACACTCGGCAGCAAAACGTTCTCGTAACAGATCTTCAAAATAAATGAAAGTGAAAATCCGGCTGAAGGTTTGTATTAGCCGGATTTTGTTTTGTTTCCTGGATTCCCGGAAAATTATAACAAGGTGTCTGAAAATTCGTACCAGACAAGGATTTTTTCTTAGCACTTCTTTTTTATTGGTATAATTATACTGGCTGCTATTGGTCAAAAAATGCCTTAACAGCAGGATTTTTCATGACCTTGGTATAAAAACACGGGAATGCAGGTTGTTTGCTGTAAGATTAAATTGAGGCTAGTGTACTTTTCAACTGAGTGTGTACAACTTGTGTACAGAGTACCCAATTTATGCACAAGTTATCCACATTTCATGTAAAATTGTTGATAACAGTAAAAAATTTGGTGCTCTATCGTCTTTTATGGAAAAAACATTAATTTGTTTAAAAGAACTCGGACAATGGCTGAATACAAGAGATTGGCAGTAGCCAAAAACTATGCAGGAACTACTTGGATAGAAAAAATACACTGCTAAAATAGAAAATATAGCTTGGATTGTGGGACCAAACTCAGAGGTTATCCACATTCGACAAAAATTGATAATTTTTGATATGCAGATATCGTGGCAAACACGTGGTTCCATACATAATGTGGATACCATCTGTGGATATGTGTATAAGTTCTGTGCATAACTTATGTATAAGGATGGGATAAGTTGTGAATATCGATATATTGACCGTTGGGAAGTTAAAAGAAAAATATTTTAAACAGGGCATTGAGGAGTACATCAAACGTCTCCAGCCCTATGCAAGGATATCCATTGTCGAAGTGGCAGACGAGAAGGCCCCGGAGAGTCTGTCGGATGCCGAAGTCGAACAAATAAAGAAAATCGAAGGTGAACGGCTGTTAAAGAAACTATCGGACAATACCTACGTAATTGCACTTGCTATTTTAGGCAGGCAAGTGCCCTCTGAAATTTTTGCAGAGAAAATCCGGGAACTGGCCACCTACGGGCACAGCAATATCGCATTCATCATCGGGGGCTCAAACGGTCTCAGCGAAGCCGTGCTTCAACGAGCAGACTTTCAGCTATCCTTTTCCAAGTTCACCTTTCCCCATCAGCTGATGCGCCTGATCCTTGTCGAACAGATCTACCGTGCGTTTAAGATTATCAGGGGAGAACCGTATCACAAGTAAATGAGGTTTTTTGGGGGAGTCAGTGAATAAATATACATAAAGAAATTTTCGTAAAGCGTAGTAGACAGCAACCGCCAAACTTCTGCCGACCTCTGCGCCCCGCGTCCAGCGACTTTCTAACGTGCCGATAGATAATAGGCATCGATCAATTCGGCGCTTGTGAGAAGCAGCTGCATACGGCGTGATGGACAATGCGTACATAGGCCAGCTTTTCGATCCGTCGGTAATCCTTTTCCAAAAACCGCACTGTCGTCCGTACACGGCCGGACGAACGCACCACCGAACATGTCGGATGGTTGTAATGACCGGCATACAAATGAGCAGATGACGCCCAATAATTGCGCTTAAAATACGGCGTAAGGGACTGAATGACCGGCGTCGTAATCAGCGCACTCCGGCAAAGATATTCAGCGAATCTTTCATGGGTGTGTCCGTGATATAGCTGACACGCGCCAGGCATTCGTTCTGCGTGACCGACAACACGGGTCGTATCCAATGGCGTTTGTTCGATCGTGTTTTTCGCGTGCGCTCTCCCTTGATTTCCTGCATCGATGCATCCTTCTCTCCTTTTAAGTCTGCGACACATTCTCATGGTCGCAGACTTAATTTATGAGAGGGACAGCCAAATAGAACCATGCGACACTTATTTCTTGCGTGAAGGCAGTCCATATTTCTTTTGGTGCTCTAAGATTTTTTGGATGAGTTTGTCCCGTTCCTGTTTAGTGAGCTTCTTCGCCATGGGTCAAACAAGATTTAAAGTTATTCTAGACTGGCCAAATTGCATATCAGGGGTTGATAATAACCAAAATATGTTGCTTGGCGCGTTACTTAGTCATGTGGTAATTATCTATTGACTATCGTTCGGCAATTATAGACTAGCTTGTCAGTAATATGACCAACACAGCAAAGGAAGGCTCTAAGAGAGCGGATAAATATACTTATCCAAATCCATCTCCATCTCTCTGCTTTTCATGCGACGGTTATCAATTTATTTCGTAATTTTGAAAGGCCCATTGTTGCATCCTTGAAAGAATAAGTATTTTCGTGTACTATAAATAATACGAACGTATGTTCCTGATTATGTGGATGACAGTATTTAGGCATGTTTTTGGCAAGGTTTAACAGATATAACGATTTATGATGGGAATAAGCACCCGGCACATCCCCTTTCATTCCTCTTGATGACATAGAAAACACATCATGTCATACTATCTTGAATTTTATGTATCTGAACATATGGAAAATACTAATTGAATCAGGTGGGCGAAATGAAAAGTGTTAGAAATCCTAGTGAAAAACAAGCGGTTATCGATCTCAAAGATTATCTTTATCGTTGCCAGTTGTTATTTGTGAAGATGACGCAATCGCCTTTTTTGTTTGATGATTATCATATTGAAATCAGTCGAGAATATTTTCATTTTCTTGAATTTGATGAAGTCAATCAGTTATTGAAAATTTACGCGGCACTTCAGGCTTTGGATATCGATGAACAGTCTATTGTGTTTTATAAATATCTTAGAAAGGCGTCATCTATGGATTTTGAAATACAAAACCGTCTGGCTATGTCTGAACACACGTATTATCGAAAGAAAAAACGGGCTTTGACTAAATTGGCCATTGCTCTCCATTTACTTCCAATCAGTAATATTCATTGTTCTCTTTTGTAATAAAATTTTTATGTGGCAACAGTAGCGCTCCCTCAAGCAGAAAGTTGGGAGACCTGAAGCCAGAAAATCAGATAGCATGGGTTTTAGTTAAAACAGGCCATGTGTCTTGCGTGTCTATAAAAGAGGAGGGGTGAAATGAGTATGCAGGGTATGACTGTATATGTTTTTCTGGTCCTGTTAATGGGGCTGGATGTCATAGCAGGATTATTAAAAGCTATTAAAAAGAGAACGCTTCAATCGGATGCCGTTCGAGATGGACTGCTAAAAAAGTCAGGAACATTTCTGGCTCTGATTCTATCCTATGTCCTAGATCGTCTCGTAAATAACGGTTCGCCCGTTTTTCAAACAATGATGGTCATCATGGCCGTTTGTGACGAAAGTCTTTCGATTATAGAAAATCTGAGCTTTCTTGGCGTTCCTTTTCCAAAGGGAATTACAAGCCGGTTAAATAGTTTGAAGGAAAAATCAAGTGATATAGGCACGGACAATCAGGATGATCTTACTAAAATAAATAAGAAGAATAACACGGAATTATAACAATGGCAGTTATCTGACAGAGATGTGGCAGAGCAAGAGTGCTAGAAGAGCGTAAATTTGTTTATGCGCCCAGAAAGGGGATAGTGTTTAAAGGATGCGAAAAGGGATGTGAACAGAGGGAGCGGTACAGGAACATGGTTACACATTTTAAAAAGGAAGGCGACCAAGATGGCATTTACTGACGAACAAATTGCTAACGCGAAGTATATTTATTCCTATTTTGTCAACAAAGGATGGACACCACAGGCAGTGTGCGGCATGATCGGCAACATACAGACAGAGTCTTTGCTCTACGCCGATATCTGGGAAGGTGGTGTCGGCCCAGGGTATGGCCTTGTTCAGTGGACACCCGCCAGCAAACTTATCAGCTGGTGTGATGCGCAAGGGCTGGATTACAAGGATATCGGTTCGCAGTGCGCGCGTATTGAATATGAAATGATGAACGGCATTCAATTCTATCCTTCATATTCTTATTCAATGACTTCGACCCAATTCATCACGAGTACAGAATCAGCTGAAACGTTAGGATTAGTGTTCCTTGCAAATTACGAGCGACCTAAGAATCCCGATCAGCCCCAACGTGGAGATCAGGCGCAGTATTGGTACGATCAGTTAGCCGAAGGCGGAAAACCATCAGCGCCAACCGAACCAACGCCAAGCAAACCTACGGATACCAACACGTATACTGTTGAATCCGGCGATACACTGAGTGGCATTGCGCTAAAATTCGGCGTCACGGTTTCGCAGCTACAATCATGGAATAGCATTTCTGATCCAAATAAAATCTACGTTGGACAAGTATTAAAGCTTAAACCGGATGAAAGCGATAATTCGGAGACGTCAAATACGTATGTCATCAAATCAGGAGATACACTGAGCGGCATTGCACAGCAATTTAATGTTACAGTATCGCAGTTGCAATCGTGGAACAATATTTCTGATCCAAACAAGATATATGTCGGTCAAAAAATTATTGTGTATAAAAACGGCGGGGGAACGGGTACAATGGTATACACTGTAAAATCCGGGGATACATTGAGCGCCATTGCGGAACGTTTTGGCGTAAGTTTAAGCAATATCGAGCAGTGGAATGACATTTCCGATCCCGACAAAATATACGTTGGACAAACTTTGAAAATGTACAGTTCCGGTGGCGGTGGTGGCAGTGAGATTTCTTATACCATTCAATCCGGCGATACGCTGAGTGGAATTGCGGCCAAGTTTGGTGTATCTGTCTCACAACTGCAGGCATGGAATAGTATTGCTGACGCCAATAAGATTTATGCTGGAGAGGTGCTTTCCATTTTTACTTCGGGAGCCGGTGGTGGCGGATCACGGACTTATACCGTGGAATCTGGCGATACGCTGAGTGGAATTGCGGCCAAGTTTGGTGTATCTGTTTCACAACTTCAGTCGTGGAATAATGCTGCCAATGCCAACAAAATATACGCTGGTCAGGTATTGGTGGTCTGATATCGAAAGATCAGAAACCCATACAATTATTCTGAAGACAGAAGAAGATTAAAATTCATCGTGCTTAATTTAAAGAGGTGGTCTTAACAGGCAACCCCCGAATATAAAAAATGAGAGGAGTTCACCTCTCATTTTTTATATTTCTGTGGGTTCTTTCAGAAGAAATCCATCTTTCCTTTTGTAATGTAAATGACCAGTCCACATTATTCGAAGACGACTTTTAGGATAACGAGGGGGATCTGTTAACCGTGAAAATTGCCTGTATATTGATCAACGGTTACATAAGGATTCTGCCCTGTATTATATTCTTTTACCCAGACCTCCCAAAGACCATTGCCTATATATTTATAGCGGCTGGGTGTTACGTGATAACCTTTATATAGGTCTTGTTCAAATTTTTTAACCCAAGCTCCCGTCGGTTTACTGGCAGGTTGAATTGCACTCGTTTGTCCGCTTGTAGTATTTGTACTCTCAGATGCCGCAGAATGGCTTGTTGATGATTCATTTGACTGGGTTTTGGTTGCAGTCCGACTTGATGATGCAGCGGAGGGGCTCACTGATTCTGTTACGCTGCTTGTTGAACTATCTGTTATCGGCTGGCTCGAACTCTCCGTAATCTCGTGACTCGACGAAGATGACACGTGAGATTGACCCGCAGGGGCTTGACTTTCTGTGTGTTTGCCGCTAGATGATCTGTTCGAATCTGAGTTATGATTCAAAAAAATAAACAATCCTCCAATTACAATCAGAATCGCTAACGATACTACCAGAACTCTTTTCATTTTTTCGACCTGCCTCCAAATGAACTACTAATTGCTAAATCTGGTTTGCAAGGAAGTTAGAATAGCCTGAACATGAGAGTGGTTTTAAAGAGAGAATCTTACCCGAGGATGTATGATTATTCATTGAATGATGAGGTTCCTGTCTTCAAAACATTATTAGTTTAGCATTCTCTGAATCGTAATGCAAAAATTCAAGGACAGTGAGCTTGATCAGAATTTCATTACAGTGAAAACAACAATATCCTAGTCGAGTTGTTCTAATTAGGTTTATCCTTTTTAATAGGAAGGTGTCGTTGCTATGATTATGTCCATACGTAATCCCTCCATAGCATGTGGATAGAGTAAATTAAAAGTAATAATGCCTTCAGAAAGCACTGAGATCTGGGCTTGTTTTGAAGAATAATCAACGTGAATGTCCGCAATTTTATGTGCGCCCACTGCAAACTAGCTGCCTTCCATGAACGGTGGCCCATGAAAGAGCGCGAGATGCCCGTAGCGCGCCGTTACCGCATCCATTGCGGCAGAGAGCCGCTCCTTTGCGCAGCAATGACCCGGAATAGGTCGAGTTGGTAAACAGACGCGTCCTAGAGCAGAGGGCGTCAGGCCGACACTACGCACCGGCTGGCCGTCCCATTCATTTCTGGAGCACTTGAAGCTTCGAATGTTGATCTAACCGATGAAATGACGGAGCTGATCAATGCGCAAAGAGCTTATCAATCCAACGCAAGAGCATTACTAGTGCAGATCAAATCCTACAAGAATTGGTACGGTTGAAAAGGTAAACATCAATCAAAATCCGGTGACGAGCAAACACATAATGCTTGTCACTTTTTTTCTTTAGTTTGTTTGGTCTCGTAGATGTGAAGAAGTATAGGATTTCAACCGCAGGAATCAACTTTAGGCGTTAGAGGTTTCGCAAATTTCTTGGTTTTAGCGAATAATGTAAGATATATTGGTGAAATTGGTCTAGATTTTTCCTCAAGTAGATATTTACCTAAGAATCAACAATTAGATTATTTCGAACAAATAGTTAAATTGTGTGCAGAAAATGATAAACTAATGTCTGTACATTTACGTAAATCCGAGAAGGCGGCGATAGACATTATAAAGAAATATAAACCATCAAAATGCATAATTCATTGGTTTACTGGTTCATTTACGCAACTAAATGCCGTTGTAGCCTTAAATTGTTATTTTTCCACAAATACTATAATACGACACACAGTAAGAAAGCAAAACCAAAGCTCTCACTTATTCCTACTAACAGACTCCTAGTAGAAAGTGATGGTCCCTTTACAAAAGTTCAAAGTTAATGGTAATAAATTCACATCCAAATTACTTTCATCAGCCTATCAATCAATAGCTGAATACTATGCGAACATTCTTGTTGAAAGAAGAAGATCTCAAAAAACACACCCCTTTGCCAAGCCAGTGAGAAACATGGAAAATTCGTTTCTCTTCCCATCTTTCATACTGACTCTCACCGGGACAATGCTATTTGTTGCAAGATACCTCTTTTCTATGAAACTTTTAAGTATTGAAAAAAAGCCTGAGCGGACCTAATCATCCGTACAGATTTTTGAATAAGTACATATAGCTCTAAAAAATAAAACCATCGCTAAAATAAACTTTTTTATCTCTGTAATTCTATCTCCTATAATTGTGTCGTGATACTTTGAACGATATTATTCGATATTCAGACTGCACTACTGACGAAATACAGAGAGATGCATCAGTACATCAGCGACTCCATTTACATCACTAGAGGTTGTGACATAGATGGGACTCTTTGATTTCAACATCCGCATACGTCATTACAATCGGGATTCTTGTCAATTTGATGCCATGGGTACACCATGGCATCACTGAACGCGGCTGTCTGGTTCCCATAGAATTGCTCACTTGCCATATCGGTGCATGGCCTGATACAAGTTTAAGCAGGATTTTATGTCCCGAATTACTTGAACTGTAGTTGGATGATATGTCCATGACTGTTAAGAAGAGTCCCGTCCGTATCCGAAAAAATGTCTCTAATCATATTTCAGCGTTCCTTTATTCAATACTTCAAATATTTTACAGCCGTTTGTCTCCTCTACTATTCTCATCTTAGTCTATCATTTATTCTTCTCCATATGAGGTTGCAGCACCCGGATCCATACGCGTCCTGTAATCAAAAGTAGACTGCCAGTCACCCACAGTAAAGCATTTCCAGTAACATCATTCGGGCCGAGGTTGCCGAGAAAATTCCATACCATCGGTGCAAAGAAGGCACTAATCACAGTGGCAATCGTCAGATAACTACTCAAAGTATCGACCTGATCATCAGCAAGCCCAAGATTACTGCGAAATACCAGATATGGTCCGGTGTACGAATAGATATAGTTGAAAAAGACTGCGGCGAGGATTGCAACTACTTGGTTCTTAGCAAGTAAGAGCACCGCAACAGAAACCGCAGCACCGCCATAACCCAAAACGAGCGTATATTGACGCAGTCGGCGGTAGACCAAGCCAAAGGATAGGCCAGCAATCAGGCCGCCAATATTCATTGCAGCAAGCGTCCAATTAACTACCGACGCATCTCCGAATCCTCTCGTCAAAAATAGACTGGGCAGTTTTAGCTGAACGCCCCAAATCAACAAATATGTGATAAAAGCCAGTCTGATAAAACGCCAACGTTCATTGTTTAAGTGACTACGTACATGCTCATGTGTATCCGTCTCCCCGACTGCTGGGACAAAGCACCATACACCAACTGCAACAACGCCCAAAAGCAGATATATAAGGAATACTGATCGCCAGTTCAACGCCACCACAACGCCAGCCAACGCAAGCAACAATGCATTTCCTAAAGCGGATAGCCCCGTCTGATAACCAAGCAATCGTGTGCGAAACTCCCCGGTGTATACATGAGCAATCAGCCCAATGGCATGTGGTGAAAACAGACCAATGCCCAATCCGAGCGCAAGGCGGCTGACCATAATCAGTGTAAAATTTTTGATCAATAGGGGAATGACTCCGGCCCAAGCAGCAATCAGCAACCCCGTGATCACAACACTGCGACTGCCGTAGCGATAGGTCAACTTTGGATTCAGTAAAAGTGTCGCCAGAGCGCTAAGATTCGCTGCTGTTACAAGCCATTCAATCATAGTCGTCGGCATCTGCGGGTATGCATGTTCCAGTTGAGGAATTATCCCGGTGATAATCGTTGAAACGCCACCAACCATCGAAATGCTTAAAATGCTGACCGTTGTCGTGAACCGAGATTGACTCAAAATTGTTTCTCCAGCAGTTGGTCAATAAAGCTGAGAACGCCTTGCGACTGATTATCGGTCGTCTTTGCCTTCGCTACAGCGGTAACAGCCGGTTGAGCATTTTGCATCGAAACGCCGAGTCCAACTTCTCTAATCATTTCAAGATCGTTCCCACCATCACCAAATGCACACATTTCACTCAGAGCGATTCCAAGAACTGTTCCCAATTCCCTTAGCCCTGCAGCTTTGTTCATCCCTAACTGAATGACATCAATATCGCCATGTCCGCTACTTGTCGGTTCAGCTAATCCGATTAACATGATTCGCAGACGTGCGACAATATCCTCAGTCAGTTCAGGCGGGCAAGTGATCGCGAACTTCAAAACATTATCGTCGATATGGTCAAAATCTTCTACAACAGTCAATTGATGGTAGTAGCGATGCACAAACTGAATGTGCGCTTCACCTTCGCTTGCTCGTGCATAGGCACACTTCTGCCCACATACGAGTATCTTCAATTCTGGGATCTCAATCAACTTAGGCAAGATTTGCTTGACGGCTAGAGAACTGAAGGCATGCAGCGCATAGACTTGCTTTTCATCAAGAATGTACGCACCATTCTCAGCAACATAAATTGTATCGGGATAATCTTCAAAAAAGGACTTCAATTGAAAGTATTGGTTCCCACTCGCAACAACAAAGTGAACGCCTTGTCGTTGCATTTCCGTATACAGCTTCGAAAAATGGAGACGATCATAACTCATGTCGTCGCGTAAGAATGTGCCATCCATATCAGTTGCAATCAACTTAATCATTTACGTTCTCCTCAGATAGGCGCGCTGCTCAGCTTTCCAATACGCTTCATCATTATCGGTAATCGGTCGAATGACGCGTGCGGGGTTTCCTGCAACAACCACGTTATCAGGAACATCTTTTGTCACGATTGATCCGGCACCGATCACAACGTTACTGCCGATCGTGATACCTAGACAAATTACCGTATTTCCGCCGATCCAGACGTCATTTCCAATTGTGATTGGATGTCCATATTCAAGATATTCGTTCCGTACACTTGCAACAATTGGGTGTCCAGCAGTATATAGCGAGACGCGTGGTCCCAGCATAACATTATCTCCAATGATGATCGGCGCAATGTCTAAGAAAATGCAGTCATAATTTGCATAAAATCGTCTTCCCACATGCAAGTTGGAACCATAGTCCGCTCGCATCGGCGGTTCGATGTAAGCGTCATTGGTCGGACAGTCAATCATTAAGTTAAGTAACTCGTCACGTTCTTCACTCTGCTCCGGTTGTGTGCCGTTATAACGCCAAGTCAACTGCTTCGCCTTCAGTCTCATTTGCACCAATTCAGTATCGTTTGAGTCGTATAACTTGCCCGCGAGCATTAATTCACGTTCTGTTGGCATAAAAAAACCTCCTGTAAAATCGATTACAGGAAGTAGATTAGCATATTTATCAAGCCCTTAAGGGACAATTTCAAAGGCAACTGGTATCATTTTTGTGATAACGTGCATACGCCTGTCGATACTCAGTCGGCGTCATGCCTTTCCATGATTTAAAGTTGCGATTAAATGTCTTACCATTGGTGAATCCGGATTCGACGGCAATATAGTCAACCGTTTTATCCGTTTCGAGAAGTAGACGCCGCGAGTTCATTAAGCGAACCAAACGAATATAGCGATTTACTGACATCTGCAGATTGATATTGAACTGTTGATTAAGTGTTGTCAACGAGACATGGAATTGTTCAGCCAGAATTGTTCCAGTCAGCTGTTGTGCATAATCCCTATTGATTGCGTTCATGACAGTATCAATTAGAGGTGGATTAGGATTGGCGTCTTGCGCAATCATGGGAACCGTAAAAGACTCTCCCAATATTGCCAATATCATGAAAAAATGACCTAAAATCGACATCCGTGAAAGGTCTGTTACCTGAGAACTGATAAGATCGTGAATCGCGATAAGATGCTCCCGAATTGCTCCATAGGAAGCCCGATTGGTCTGTGACGAGCGACTGCCCTGTAGGGTAATCTGCCAGTTAGTACTGGCCGGAAACTGTGACTGGAGAATGTTATCATCGATGATAAAGCCAAACTCTGACCAGTTTGCCTTTGAAGGACCAGTGACACTATGAATAACGCGACGGTTAACTGCCCATACATCTCCTGGATGGTATTCATTTGTCACACCATTTGTCACGAACTTCAATGTTGCACCGGACATCAGGCAATTCAGTTCGATTCCTTGATGCCAATGTGGAGAAACATTAATACTCGTTAACGGATCGTGTTTATAGTATTTGAACGGCAGTCTAGGCGTGAGTTGAACATTTTCATGCTGTATTGTCATGTCTTATCACCTCGCTTGAAGATATAGGGTCACCAGAGCATTAAGAGCCTTGCATAACATTAAAAGCATAGCACATTCGAGCTTTGAACGATTAATCAACCGTTTTACCAGTAAGCGATAGAACAATAATAGTTCTAATTACTTTCAATAATAACTCCTGAGTCAGCAAGTTACTAAGACAGGTGTTATGGTAAACGTTTATTTTTTTTATAGATACCGCATTTCTTGGATCACATTACAGAGAACAATTTTTTGAGAATCCCATGCAACGGTTGCATGAATTTCTGCTATAATGAAGTACACGGGAGGAATATTGATGGTAACCATTCGGGATGTAGCAAAATATGCTGGTGTATCTGCATCAACGGCATCACGCGCCATACGGAATAGTTCACTAATCAGCCCAGAAACACGAAAAAAAGTGCAACTTGTTGCAAAAAAAATGAACTATGTTCCAAATTTCAACGCACATAATCTAGCAACTAACGCCAATAACACTGTTGGTGTTGTTTTCCCAGTTGATAAGGATGATTTGTACCAAAACCCCTTTTATACTGAATTAATTGAAGGCATTAATCAGGAGTTAACACCAAAGCATTTTTTCATGACGGTGGCTTTAGGTGGTACCATAAAGGAATTGAAGCAAACTATCAAAATAATGATTGAAAATAGTAAAATTGAGCAATTCATTTTATTGTATTCTATTGAAAATGATCCTATTTTGAAATATTTGCAGCAACGAAAAGCAAAGTATGCTGTCATTGGAAAGCCCTATACTAACGCCAATAGCATCCCCTATGTCGACAATGATAATGTCAATGCTGGATTAGATGCAACGGAATATTTGATAAACAAAGGACATCGTCAGTTAGGGTATGCTTTTACTAGTAGATACCGATTGGTACAAACTGACCGAATGCTTGGTTTTCATGAAGCAATTCGTCGCAATGATTCTTATGGTTATGATCTGGAACTGTGCAGTGAACGTTTTGGTACCGCCATTAAGGAATACTTGCAACGCTATCCAGACATTTCTGCCATTTTGGCGAGTGATGATATTTTAGCCTTTCAAGTCCAAAAAGCTGTGCAGCGAATTGTCCCTGAAAGGCAGATTGAACTGATGGGATTCAACGATTCTTTATTTGCTAAATTTGCCGAACCGAAAATCAGCACCGTACAAATTTATCCGAAACGACTTGGCAAGGCAGCCGCACAGTTGATTATTCAGCAACTCGAGCAGGAATCGAATGAACCTTTCGAAAAAATGATTGTACCCTATAAAATCATCGAACAAAATTAATTAAAAAATGTACTGGCGGATTTGGTTCGCCAATCGAGCAGTTAGTTCGCCTAAACCGCGAAACAGCTGCTTTTTTGTTTGCTTTTTGATACAATCGACTGTTTCTTTGTAAATAAATATTCAAAATTTTTTATTTGCAACCGGTTGCATTTTTTTGTAAGCCGTTACATAATAGATTATGCAAGTAACGAACATTATCCTTTTTAAGGCATTGTTGTTCGATTATGAAGGAGGAGAAAGAATGATGTATCAAGAACAACCCGTTAAGGCCGATGTAAAAAGCACCGAACAGAAATTGCCAAGTCTTCCGGTCAGTACGATTTGGATGATTAGTTTTGGGTTTTTGGGCGTGCAAATGGCATTCTCATTGCAAAGTTCAAATATGGGACGGATCTTCCAGACGATTGGCGCAGATCCTACTAAACTCGGTTTCTTCTTTATCTTGCCTCCGCTGGCAGGTTTAGTTGTTCAACCCTTAGTTGGTTATTTTTCCGACCGCACGTGGATACCAAAACTTGGACGCCGTATCCCTTATCTGCTCATCGGAGCCATTGTTGCCGTCATTGTCATGTGCCTATTGCCTAATTCAGGCAGTTTTGGTTTTGGTTTTGGTTCAATGACAGCGCTGACATTCGGAGCCATCACGATTCTGTTCATGGATCTGTCATCGAACGTTGCTATGCAACCGTTTAAAATGATGGTCGGCGATATGGTTAACGAGGAGCAAAAAGGGTATGCCTATTCTATTCAAAGCTTTCTCTCAAACAGCGGCGCTGTGCTGGCTTGTATTTTCCCCTTTGTTTTAACCGTGCTGGGCACGTCAAACAGTGCACCAAAAGGGGTTGTCCCTCAATCAGTTGTTATTTCATTTTATGCTGGAGCAATTATTTTAATTGTCTGCAGTTTAATTACGATATTCAAGGTTAAAGAGTATTCACCTTCTGAGTATGCATTCTATCACGGGTTCACAGATAAAACCGCTCAGAGAGAAAGTAACATTATCAAACTACTTGTCCATGCACCAAAAGTTTTCTGGACCGTTACTGTCGTGCAACTCTTCTGCTGGATGGGTTTTCAGTATTTGTGGACTTACGGCGCAGGTGCCGTTGCTAAGAATGTTTGGCAGACGATTGATCCAACAAGCGCAGCTTATCAAGATGCCGGGAACTGGTTTGGTATTTTATCAGCTGTGTATTCATTTGCTGCCGTTTTGTGGTCACTTGTCTTGTCGCGCTTGCCAAATGATAAACGCAAACCGGCTTATGCCTTCAGCTTGTTGCTAGGCGGTATCGGTTTTGGTTCTGTATTCTTCATTCATAATCAATGGGCATTGATCGTTTCATTTATCTTGATCGGTATAACCTGGGCTGCTATGATGACCTTCCCATTCACAATACTGACCAATGCTTTGTCTGGCGAGAATATGGGAACGTATCTCGGACTGTTCAATGGAAGCATTTGTTTGCCGCAAATTATTGCATCCTGTGCAAGCTTTGCCTTATTCCCGGCGTTTGGATCATCGATGCCGTCAATGATTTTATTTTCAGGTGTTATGCTGATTATCGGTGCATTCTCTGTTCCAATTATCAAAGAAACCTATGCAGAATAAGTTAATCAGCAATATTAATTGAAACCGCTTTGATTTTTGCTTGACTGTGCAACCGGTTGCATTTAATATAAGGGCATGAAAGAGCATTCAAAATGGACGTACGAGGAGGAATTGGCATGCAGCGAATTTTTGAAATTGACCCTTGGGAAGTCGTTACCCATAAATTAGACAAAGAAAACAAACGGGTGCAAGAAAGTATGACTAGTATTGGAAACGGCTACATGGGCATGCGTGGGTTTTTTGAAGAAAATTACAGTGGAGACACACTACAAGGGATTTACATTGGAGGCGTTTGGTTCCCTGACAAGACACGTGTCGGATGGTGGAAGAACGGCTATCCAAAGTACTTTGGCAAAGTGATCAATGCAGTTAATTTTATTAAGACGAATCTATTCATTAACGGTGAACCTATTGATCTAGCCAATGATTTGGTCAGCGATTTCAGTTTGCGGCTGGACATGAAGACTTCCTTTCTAACTCGTGAATTTACTGTAGAAAAAAGCGGCGCTAAGTTAAAAGTTTCCATTGAGCGCTTTGTCAGCGCCGCACAAAAGGAATTATTCGTGGATGCTTATCAATTTGAAAATGAGGGTTCAACGCGTTTTAAATTAACCGTAAATACCCAAATTGACGCCGACGTTCAAAATGAAGATGCAAATTACGGAGAACGTTTCTGGAAAGTTTTAAATAAGTCCCAAAGTGATACTAAAGGTCATGTTGTAGCGATCACTAAAGAAAATCAATTCGGTACTCCTCGATTTATCGTTGGTGATGAGATGGTCAACAAAACGGATTTGACAGCTGAAAAGACGGATGAAACGGATGAATTAGAATTAGCCGTTCAAAACCAGTTCAGTAAAGAACTTGTACCAGGTGACACAGCTTATTTTGAAAAACGTGTCGTTGTCGTTACTTCACGCGATTACGATGACCAAGCGAGCTTAATCAAAGCCATGCATCAATTAGCTGCCAAAGTTGCCGATAAAAAGTTAGCAGATTTACAAACAGCTCACAAACACGTTTGGGCACAACGTTGGAAAAAATCCGATGTTGAAATTGACGGCGATGCTGCTGCACAACAAGGAATTCGTTTCAACCTGTATCAATTATTCTCCACGTACTATGGTGAAGATGATCGGCTGAACATTGGCCCTAAGGGCTTTACTGGCGAAAAGTATGGTGGTGCCACCTATTGGGATACCGAAGCATTTGCCGTTCCAATGTACTTAGGAGTTACCGATTCTACAGTGACCCGAAACTTGTTAATGTACCGTTACAAGCAGCTCGATGGTGCTTATGTCAACGCTAAAGAACAAGGCTTAAAGGGTGCGCTGTATCCGATGGTGACGTTCAATGGAATTGAATGCCATAACGAATGGGAAATTACCTTTGAAGAAATTCATCGGAACGGTGATATCGCATTTGCCATTTACAACTACACCCGATATACCGGTGATAAATCCTATGTATTAAACGAAGGCAGCAAGGTCTTAACCGAAATTTCTCGCTTCTGGGCAAATCGGGTACATTATTCACAACGTAAGGATCAATACATGATTCACGGTGTAACCGGTCCAGATGAATATCAAAACAACATCAATAACAACTGGTACACAAACTACCTGGCACAATGGACTTTGAAATACACACTTGAAATATTGGATGAAGTTTCATCCGAACAAGCAGTTCAATTAAATGTTTCTGATGAAGAGAAGAAACAATGGAAAGAGATCATCAACAAGATGTACTTACCAGAAGATAAGAAACTTGGCATTTTTGTTCAGAACGACGGCTTCCTGGATAAAGATTTAAAGCCAGTCTGCGAACTTCCAGCTGATCAATTGCCGATTAACCAGCATTGGTCATGGGATAAAATTTTACGTTCGCCATACATCAAGCAAGGTGACGTCCTTCAAGGAATATGGGATTTTATCGATGAATTCACACCGGAACAAAAGAAAGCCAACTTTGACTTCTATGAGCCTTTAACCGTTCATGAATCAAGTTTATCTGCTTCGATTCATTCGATTTTAGCTGCCGACCTGCATTACGAAGATAAGGCAGTTGAAATGTATGAACGGACCTCCCGCTTAGACTTGGATAACTATAACAACGATACTGCCGATGGACTGCATATTACCTCAATGACCGGCAGCTGGCTCGCCATCGTGCAAGGCTTTGCAGGCATGCGTGTGCGCAATAATCATCTACACTTTGATCCATTCTTACCGAAGAAATGGGAAGGGTATCGCTTCCGGATCAACTTCCGTGGACGGATCATCCAAGTTGCTATCGATCATGTGGGAACACGGATTACATTAGTTTCTGGTGAACCGCTCACCATTGATGTTAAAGGACAAAACGTTCAACTGGATTCAAAAACCGTCACGGCTTAAATTCATATTGAGTGAGTTTCTGCATTTATCCCTAAAGTATAGAGGAAAGTTAGGGGGGGAGTAACGGTGAAAATTACGCAAGCAACGATTGGTTCAATTGCTGATGAGCTAATTACACAATATACCTTAGAAAACGATCACCATGTACAAGTCGTATGTATGTCCTATGCAGCAACTTGGCAAGGATTTATGGTTCCAGATCAAAATGTCAAATTACACAATTTGATTTTACGATTCGATGACATCAACACTTATTTGACAAATCCATTTCATGTTGGTAATACCATCGGTCGCGTAGGTGGCCGACTTAAAAATAGCAGCTTCGCCATTAAAGGCATTAAATACCACGTTCCTGCAAATGAAGGTCCGAATTTAATTCATGGCGGCAACCATGGCTTTTCCAGTTGGAATTGGCATGCCGCTACGGAAAGCCTTCAAAATGCAGTGAACGTGACATTTAGTCGGAAGATAGCAACTCAAGATGATGGTTTTCCGGGAAATATTGAGGTGAAAATCTCATACACCCTAGACAATCAAAACAAAGTCACCATTCAATTTTTTGGTCAAAGTGATGCAGATACGCTCTTCAATCCGATGACGCATGTATATTTTAATTTGAGCGATGATCAGAAAACGATTATGAATCATGAATTGCAGATCAATAGCCTGCAACACGTTGAAGTTGATGATCAAAAACTGCCGACCGGTCGTTTACTTGAACATAGTGGAACGGCATTTGATTTTTCGAAACCTGTAATGATGCGAAAGGCGGTCGCGCAGCTACAAAAAGAAATGGGTAAAAACCAATTTGACGACGCATTCAAATTGGTCGGCCAAGAACATCCAGCTGTTGTGATTCGGGATAACGCTTCCCACCGTCAAGTTCGCGTTTATTCTGACCGAAATGGTATCGTGATGTTCACGGCCAATCCTGAAGTGATTGGAAAACCGAAGGAATGGGAAGCAAGCCATCCCTATAATGGTGTGGCAATTGAAGCACAGACGCTTCCGGATGCCATTCATCATCCGGAATTTGGCGATATCGTATTAAAAGCGAATCAGCCTAAAGTATATACCGTACACTATCAATACGAAGAAATTTAATGAGAGGGGAAAATTGCTTGACAAACTTTAATGACATTAAGGGGTTCATCTTTGATTTGGATGGCGTAATCGCGCTGACATCTAAGTATCACAGTCAGGCTTGGCATCAGATTGCCGATGAGTTGGATGCGACATGGACAAAATCACTTGAAGATGGGCTCAAAGGGATCAGCCGAATGGACTCTTTAGAAATGATTTTGAAAGCTGGCAATAAAGAAAACGACTATACCGAAGAAGAAAAAATCAAATTAGCGGCAAAGAAAAATGACAATTATTTGGCGCTTATTGGAAATATGAATATTGATGATCTTTTACCTGGAATACCGGAGTTCTTAGAAGATTTAATGGCCCACAATTATAAGATTTGTTTGGCATCTGCTTCAAAGAATTCTCCAATTATTCTTAAAAAGTTAAACCTGGCAAGATATTTTCCAGATGTTGTCGATCCATCTAAACTGAAAAAAGGAAAGCCAGATCCTGAAATTTATATTCGTGGAGCTGAACTGTTGAACTTGAAGCCTGAAGAATGCATTGGAATTGAAGATGCCGCTGCAGGGATTCAATCCATTAATGGAGCCGGCGAAACATCAATTGGTATTGGTGATACACAAGAACTAAGTGCCGCTGATATTCTTTTCTCAAGCACAAAAGACATTACATTAGCGAACATTGAAGCTGCAATGAAAGTTAACGCATAAATCGATCATTTAAATTGTTTTCAGTGTAAGAGGCTGTCTCAAAAGGTCAGCAGATGAAAGACGAGAGGGAATTTTTATCCCTCTCGTTTTTTCGCGTTTCTGGATAAAAATCATAGAAAAAAATCGCCAATTCTCTTTAAATGAAATTATCCCGAGTCTCAATGAATGAAGACGATTTTTTTGAAAAACATTATCTTCGAAAAGTATAACATGCATCAACTCATTCTTCCAATGGATTTCAGCGACAGTATTCCCAAAAGCCATATATGACAGGACTGCTATAAGAGAGCAATTTATTAGGAGTATGCCTTGCTTCAGCATTTTCTTTCAGTGGCTTAAATTTCTTGCCATCTAAATGATTTTTCAGGTCCATTTTATTGACAAAGAGAAGTTGTGCCGGATCTTTATTGCCATCTTCATCATAACCGCCGACAATAACTTTTTCTACGATGCTCTCAAAAGTGAACCAATCAAATTGATTCAACGCCTTATTCTGTTCCAGGGTCTTCTTGAATTGCTCCAACCTAGCTGGCTAATTTGATTTTACAACTGGCCAATATAAACAAATTCATTCAAGAAAACGGAGAATTTTCAATGTCTTTTTTTCAAGTATTACATTCTATTATAAAAAGGAAATAGATAATGGTCTAGAAGATTTTTAGTTTGTGTAATAAAACCTCACTTACACCCATTACGGAGAACCTTACCATAAGTAAGAGAGGTTTTTCTGGTTTTGAAAAAATAAAAAAAGACAGTCTGCATGTATTTTACCTCCCCCAAAAAGCTAATAATGCTATTAATTTATTTTGCAGTACCAAGTTTGGCACTTGCCATCACCGAATTCAAATTGTTAATCTGTAACTGCCGTCGGGAATCCTCTAATATTAATGAAGGGTTTGTTTCTTTTTTAGCGGTGTAAACAACAATTGGTTGATTAGGTAACAAGTCAAAATAATTATTCGAAAAAATAGCGTCAGCCGTTTGCAAATCCACCAATGCAATCAGGGCAATGAATCCGAAAAAATGTGTGATTCATAGGGACTTGGTAAAATAAATAATCCAGGCAGAACTAAAGTGACCGCGCGATTGTTAGGGCTGGCAAGTCTGTTAATACCAATTTTTGTATTTTCAGAGAAGGGCCCTTTGAGTTAAAGAGAAGCAAGTTCACTATTCTGGGAGAATAGAATGGTGGGGCATCAACTAAAAAAATTTTTTCTAATAAAAAAACAGTAGAGAAGAAATAGGTTTTCCCTCTAATGCTTTTTTGTTTAAATCACCTAATATTCGAATCTTTCATAAGTAATACGTATCATCAATTGGAAATCGTTCTCTAGAATCGACACCATCTGATTTAATTAGTCGTAGCATATAAAAGATGTTGATCATCATAGAGGGACGCTTTAATCTTTCGTGTGTAGGCGTCAACGAGTACCTCATCTAAATTCTCTTGAATGCCTTCAATAACTTTTTGTACCAATAGATCAAGGCTTACTTTATTAGCTTTAATATCCTTAGTTGATTCTGCATCTACAAAACCGCAGTGAGCACCAATGACCTGTATTCCTTGAGGACGAAGTTCAACACGTAGAGCATTACTCATAGACCACTCCGCTGCTTTTGAAGCCGCATATCCAGTCATCGCTGTACTAGCCCTCCATGAAGCAACAGATAACATATTAACAATTTTACCTCCACCGTTCTGCTTAATGATAGGAGTGAAAGCTTGTGCCATTGACCAGGCCCCAAGATAATTGACTTCTATTTCCTCTCTTGCATTATTAAGTAAGGCATTTAGCGGTGAAGCAGCCCTAAAAACGCCTGCATTATTTACTAATATAGTGGTATCTGCAGCTTTTTCTCGGGACCTCTTTATATCATCAATGTCAGTAACATCAAGCTTGATTGGAGTGAGACGGGGGTCACTAATCGAATTAGGATCCCTTGCTCCTGCATAAACTTTGGTAGCTCCATGTTCTATAAATGAATAAGCAAGAGCATAGCCAATTCCTCAATTTGCACCTGTTACAAAGACCGTAGAATTCTCAATATTCATTTTTCTCTCCTTAATTGATGTAGGCAAACTGCCTAACCTGCATCATGAATTATACGGCGCTGCGTCCGCCGTCAACAGGAATTAAGGCACCAGAAATATAACTCGAATCAGGTGATGCTAAGAAAGAAACAGTTTTGGCAATTTCTTTCGCATCTGCTGCACGCTTCAGCAATGTTGTTGATCCAAGTGCTGTCGTGCGATCCGGAAGGGCCCCTTCTGTATAAGTCGGGCCTGGTGAAATGGTGTTGACTCTGACGCCCTTCGCGCCGAATTCTGATGCCCACGCTCTTGTAAGAGAAGCAATCGCTCCCTTTGTTGCTCCGTAGACTGATCCAGCGGCTAGTCCAATTTGTCCAGCCATACTACCTATATTAATGATGCTGCCTGTTCCTCGTTCTGCCATCTTAGGCGCGAACGCACTAACAAGAAAGAACGGTGCACGAACGTTCAACGCAAAAAGAGTGTTGAACGTTTCTAAATCCAGTCCCCGACTTTCACCAAACCATGAACGTCCCGCATTATTCACCAGGATATCGACATCGTCAACTTCTTGAATAAGCTTGAGCACATCATCATGATTGGCTAAGTCAGCATATTGAAAAATGCCCAATCCTCCGTTTTCAATGATTTCATTCACTACCTCCGTACCACGCTCCTCATTACGGCCGTGTACAATAACTTCATAACCGTCATCAGCCAACTGCACTGCAATAGCGTGTCCAATACCAGAGGTCGCCCCTGTAATTAAGGCTTTTGTCTTTTTAGTGTTTTGAAGATTAGTCATTGGAATTTATATCCTCCTTTATTTTTCATCAGATAAATTTGTCTAATAAGCGTGTAATTAAAATAATTCAACACTTTCTCAAATTCTAAAAATGCTTTTCAAGTTAAATTTATCTACCGGAAAGTAAGCTGGCAAATCCTTTTAAATCATAAGCTTTACCGCCGATGCCCCAGCCGCCGTCAGCAGCTTCTGTTAAAAGCACCCACGTACGATTGCCCTGAGTTTCGTCGCCGGAAAGCCTCTGAACAATTTCGGTCGCCGTTTTCACAAGATACTTTTGCCCATCACTCGTTAAAACATGTGGTGGTGTCAAGACCTGAATACGAACAACCTTCGCCGCCCCTTCAGCAGCAGTATGAATTAATTCAGGTTCGAATTTATGAATATAGACGGCAGTATTGTTCAAATGTACCGGTGTTGGTTCTTGAACACCTTCAGCATGTAACAAAGCGAGTGTTAGTTCACTGGCTAGTTGCCTTTCTGTTCCCTCTGGAAATAAATTTTTGGGTGCATAAAGATCAATCATTGGCACATTTTATTCCTCCTCGCTGATAAAATTATCAAAAACACAATCGATTCTTAACGATGTTTGGTGTGATTCTGTCGCATAAGTCGTTCATTTTATAATTACACAGCGGTGCGTCCACCATCGACAGCAATATTTGCCCCAGTGATATAACTTGAATCTGATATTGCCAAAAAAGCAACAGCTTTAGCGATTTCTGCAACATTCGCTGCGCGTTTGAATGGAGTTGTTGCTCCAAGAGCCTCAATAACATCTTCAGATGCGCCACTAGTGAAGGTCGGTCCAGGTGAAATAGTGTTGATCCGCACACCCTTAGCTCCGAATTCAGCTGCCCATGCTCTTGTTAGTGAAGCAATGGCCCCTTTGGTTGCTCCATAAGCTGCTCCAGCCGATAGACCTACCTGCCCAGCCATACTCCCGATATTTATAATACTGCCTGTACCTTTTTCCGCCATTTTCGGAGCAAAGGCACTGACAAGGAAATACGGCGCTCGAACATTTACAGAGAATAGAGTATTAAAAGTTTTGATATCAAGATCCATGCTATCCCCGAACCATGCTATTCCCGCATTATTGACCAGTATATCAACATCATTAACGTCCTTTATAAGTTGAAGAACATCGTCATGTTTGGAAAGGTCAGCATATTGAAATTTGGCGTGACCACCTGATTCAATAATTTCTTTGACAACTTCTGCACCTCGTTCAGTATTACGGCCTTGGACAATAACACTAATACCTTTACTAGCTAATTGGATAGCTACTGCGCGACCGATCCCTGATGTCGCACCAGTGACTAATGCCGTAGTTTTTGCGTCTTGAGAATTAGTCATTTGATTATATCCCTTCTAATTAAATTTTGATAAAACAGACCGGTCTGTCTACACGACCTAGATTACACAACATACTTTTCAAAGTCAAGTGCAAGTTGATTTAAATTTATTATGTCCTGAAATTATTTCAACGGTTGCCCAATTATATTTTTAATTTCTTACTTTTTAACATAGGGCCAGTATGCAAACTGCAAGTTTCATCAATGAAAGGGTGAATTTTTCAATCGCCCAGCATAATCCTAAGTTTAGCATTTGCAGTATATCGGTCGATTATATATATTGGAGATATGGAAAATAAAGATACTAAACATAAAAAAAATGAACAATTGCCCGCTAGAGAAAGACTCTTGTCTGCTGCGAGCGAATTATTTTACCGAGAAGGAATACACACGGTTGGTATTGATCGAATATTAAAGCAGGCTGGAGTAGCAAAAGCGACTTTATATACTTCTTTTGGTAATAAAGAGGGCCTTATTGAAGCTTATCTAACAAGAAGGAAGGAAAATTGGGAACGTAATGCATCTAACTGGCTCCTTAAATATGATACATCAAAAGAACGTATCTTGGGTGTGTTTGACATGCTGTATCAATCATTCAGCCATCCCGGCTTTCATGGATGTGCTTTTATGAATGCACTCGCCGAAGAGCAAAGTGGTAGTGTTGTTGAGAAACCGACCAAGGCGTATCGTGCTGCCGTTCGCAAAAAATTTCAAGATCTTGTTCAACAACTAGATATAAATAATTCGGATGTTCTGGTGGATCATTTGGTTATTTTATACGATGGAGCAACGATAAATGCACGAATGGATCACAATGCCGATGCGGCTTTATCCGCAAAAGAAATGGCGGCAGTACTAATTGATAAATTGCTAGATAAAAGCGAGAAAAACCTCTAGTTCTCTATTATCAAGCCCATTACTTGTAGCGATCGATTCATATATGTCGGCCAATGATCCGGACAGGAATACATTTAGTGAACTGTGCCAAGGAACGATGGCAGATTATGTTCTCGTTCCTCGATCTTTGGGAAGGGCCAACCGCAGAAAAAAATATTCTTACTCCACAGGTATTGAAGCGTGTTTTAGAGCCGTCAAAACACGCTTCAATCATAAATTCGCAGGTATACCGGACCTTTTCCCTGGGGTAACGCCACTACATCCTGTATGATTTTTTAGACGGAGGCGATAAAATTGGCGAGAGCATTAAAGAATATTTATAACAAAGATTTCTTCTTGGATTTTGGTAGGAAGGTTCAATCCAAGTACGGAGTTTTTGACACGAAGGCATTTATCACTTCATTAATGGACGAAACATGGGATGAGCTTCCGCTGAAAGCGCGGACGCGGCGAATTTCCGAAACATTTGGCACATTTCTACCAAGCCGCTATGAAACCGCACTGGACATTTTGTTTGCAATTGCCGACACCTGTGTAGGTTTTCCATACCTGTTCTTTCCTGATTTTGTGGTGGTATATGGGCAGGCAGAACAGGATTGGGAGCTTTCCATGAACGCACTGGAATACTTTACGCAGAAATCCTCCTCGGAATTTGCTGTAAGGCCGTTTATTCTGTCTGACCCGGATCGGGTAATGCGACGGATGACTGCATGGGCAGGACATCCGAATGAGCACGTACGGCGGTTTTCCAGTGAGGGCTGCCGGCCCCGCCTTCCTTGGGGAGAAGCGCTTCCGGTGTTCAAGAAAAACCCGACTCCCGTATTATCCATTCTGGAACTGCTCAAAACGGACCCTTCGCTTTACGTGCGAAAAAGCGTTGCCAACAATCTGAATGATATCGCAAAAGACAACCCAGATACGGTACTCGATGTGGCCCGCCGCTGGAAAGGGGAAAATCCCGACACGGACTGGATCATACGGCAGGGCTGCCGTACTATGATCCGAGATGCGAATCCAGGAGCGATGGAGCTATTCGGTTACATAGGTTCCAGAGGTGAAATTCCGCTGACGACCTGCGCTTCTATATCGGTACAGCCCGCTGAATTAATGATAGGTGGGAGCTGCGAGCTGCACTATAGCCTTGATATAAGCCAAGGCGGGCCAGTGCATATCCGGATTGAATACGGCATTTACCTTATAAAGGCGAATGGACGGCTCTCGCGCAAGTCATTTCTTTTGTCCGATAAAACGATATCCGGTAGTACGCATATTGCCGGAACGCGGACACATAATTGGTCGGATCTGACGACTCGCCGGCATTATCCAGGTGTACATCGAATTGTGCTTTTAGTAAATGGACAGGAAGCTGCTGATACGATATTAAAACTAGAGAAAAATTACGACATGCAGAGTTGACAGTGGAGTCAACTCTTTATTTTTAAGATGAGCCTAAACCTAGTAAAATATGAACCTGAGTCCCTGGTTAAGTTTGACAATGTCTTTAAATGCAACTAATATAGTTACAAAGAGGTGCGGAATGAAAAATGAACAGTCATTATACCATTGCCCTTCATATTTTGACGATGATTGCTTTTCACACGAGCCGAAGTGATCAATATTTATCATCTGAAAAAATTGCGGGTAGTGTCAATACGAATTCGGTGTTCATTCGCCGAATTTTGGGCAAGTTAAAAAAAGCGCAGCTCGTTAATGTCCATCGCGGCGGAGTTGAGGGCGGATGGAAATTGGCACGCCCTGCTGATGTTATAACGTTGTTAGATGTCTATACAGCCGTTGAGAAGAAGCCGCTTTTTGAAATGCATTACAGTCTGCCCAATGAAAAATGCCCGATTGGCTGCAGCATTCAATCTTCCTTGAAAGTCTATTACGGAAATGCTGAGGCCGCTATGAAAGACCAGCTGCGTGAAAATACGATTGCTGATTTATTGAAGAAGACATTGAATTATACCGCTGAAAAACGAATGAAGGCATCAGGCGCTCTTCTGGATCAATTAGGAAATGAAATCGGCTGAATCTCATGAAGGAAAAACAGAACGTCCGGCCTCATTGCTTTTTTTACAATCGAATGTAACTAATATAGTTACATTTGAAATATACTTTCTTTGGAGGAATGTGCAATGGATCAGAACAAATTGGAACAGCGTTTGCTTTACACATTGTTTCAGCCTTTGTCTCTAGGCAAGCTGAATCTTTCCAATCGCATCGTTATGGCACCTATGACTCGAGGCTTCTCCCCGGATGGAGTTCCAGGACAGAGTGTTGCAGATTATTATCGACGGCGGGCGGAGAACGACGTGGGATTGATTGTTACTGAGGGCACTTTAATCAATCATCCGTCGGCAGGATCGAATGCAAATTGGCCGCATTTCTATGGCCCGGATGCGCTGAAGGGATGGGCCAATGTCGCAAATGCGGTACACGATGCAGGCGGGAAAATCATTCCGCAGCTTTGGCATGTTGGGATGGCTAGGCAGGTAGGGGATTTCCCCAATCCTGAAGCTCGGCCGATCGGTCCGTCCGGATTGAGCCTGACAGGTACTCAGGTGAATGCACCTATGACTGAATCAGAGATTTCTGCTATCGTTGAAGCCTATGGACAGGCGGCAGCTGATGCAAAGCGCCTTGGCTTTGACGGAATTGAAATTCACGGGGCCCACGGCTATCTGATTGATCAGTTCTTTTGGGCAAGAACCAACAAACGGACCGATCGCTACGGCGGGAACATAGCGGCACGTGGGCGCTTTGCAGCTGAAATCGTTGCGGCTTGCAGGGCTGCTGTCGGGCCTGAGTTTCCCATTGTGTTCCGTTTTTCACAATGGAAAACGTCGAACTATTCGGCTAAGCTTGCGCAAACGGCTGATGAACTGGAACAATTCTTAACACCACTCGTCAATGCAGGCGTTGATATCTTCCATTGTTCTACTCGTCGTTTCTGGGAACTTGAATTTGACAATTCCACGCTTAATCTCGCGGGATGGACCAAGAAGCTATCAGGAAAATCGACGATCACTGTGGGTTCCGTCGGGTTACACAATGAATTTTCCAATTATTTTAGCGATAGAAAAGGTGCGGGAGTAGATATCACGAACATCGAAGGATTGATTGAGCGGGTAGAGAAGAACGAATTTGATCTGGTGGCCGTAGGAAGAGCCCTGCTTGCCGATCCTGCCTGGGCAAGAAAAATTAGGGAAGGGAAAATCAATGAATTAATCTCTTTTCATTCCGAAACGACGAAGCACCTTTTTTAGGGCAAAACGTCAATTTGTATGGATTCCTTGATAGACAGTCGTGCTGTACAAAAAAATCGGAGGCTCTTAATGTTTAAGAACAATCATACCGGCTCAGAATTTATCTCCAGGAATCCCAAAATAACGAAGTGGATGACACTGGCAGCGACTTGTCTTGGACTCTTGCTCCTGAACATTGATTTGTTTATTGTCAACGTCGCACTGCCCTCGATTGGTCATGATCTGCATGCTCCGGTAAACATTGTCTCCTGGACCATTTCCACCTATGTCTTAATGCTTGGTGTCTTGCCTGCCGGGCTGGGCAAAATAGGAGATATTTGGGGTCAGAAGAAGTGCTATCTGGGAGGGCTCGCGCTTTTCACACTGGCTTCTCTTGCCTGCGGCCTCGCATCTAGTATTGGCTGGCTGATTGCTTTTCGCACGCTTCAGGGAATCGGGGCCGCCGCGATCACACCGGGAACGCTTGCGATTCTCATTCGCGCTTTTCCAAGAAATCAGAAGGGATTTGCCATTGGCTTGAATGGAGGGATCGGCGGATTGGGCTTGGTCGCCGGTCCGGTTCTTGGGGGCGTGATCATAGCCGGATCAAGCTGGCGGTGGATTTTCTTCGTTAATATTCCACTGGGTCTGCTGGCAATCATGTTAACGGCAGTGTTTGTAGTCGAATCACAGGTTGAAGTCAAATCGAAGGCCATGGACTGGTTGGGCATGCTGTGCTTATGTATGGGTTTATTTCCAATTCTATTTGCCTTTACAAGAGCAGAAAGCGACGGTTTTGATCCGCTTTCCATTTGTTCATTGCTTGGCGGTCTTGCCGTCATCGGACTATTCGTTTTTGTTGAGAAAAAAACACGTCATCCATTAATCGAGCTTTCCTTATTTAAAAACGCGGCTTTTATCATGCCATGTATCAGTCTGTTCTTATTTTCTGCGGCCTTGTTTGGATCGCAGCCCTATTGGAATTTATTTTTCCAGAATTTCTGGGGCTTTACACCCTTACAGGGAGGACTTGCTTTCCTGCCGGCGACGGTGCTGATCGCTGCGCTGACACCATTTTCGGGTATCATTAGTCAGAAAAGTGAGAGACATCTCCGGTATATTGTGATGCTTGGTGTTATTCTGGTCGGGTTTAGTTTCTTTTATGTGACGCGGATTAATAGTCAAAGTCATTTTGTCAACGGATTTCTACCCGCCTTGCTGATACGAGGTGTTGGTATTCCTATTTTGATGGCATCCACGTCTCTCGCGATCATGAATGCTGTTTCAGATGATCAATCCGGACTTGCCGCAGGAATGCTTAATATCTTTAAAAATATCGGCACTGCTATGGGCGTCACCCTGCTGGGACAAACGTACATCCACGAGGTTGGACAAAGGCTATCGTTGCTGCATGGCGTCCGATCTCCGTACAGCGTTTCCGAGATAAAGGAATCGGCCTATCAGTTTATTTCATCGCATGATCATTTTAGGACGATGACAGCCGTCGCCATTATCAAAGGATTCGACAAAATGTCGATGATTTGTATGCTTGCTTTTATCCCTGCTTTCATATCCGCCTTCTTGATTAAAAGTCATAAGGAGAGAAATCTATAAAGAGCTGTTTGAAGATGGTGAAGTTCTGAAGAAAGTACTTTTTTTAGAGAATGATCATTCTCTAAAAAAGTTAAATCGAAGGGAGATATAGAAAATGGAAATTCAAAATGCTGTTGTTTTGGTTACAGGTTCAAACCGAGGGATCGGTTACTCGATTGCACGCGCTTTTGTCGAAAATGGAGCGGCAAAGGTATATGCCGGTGCGCGAAATCCTGCCTTAATTACCGACCCCGATCTCATTCCTTTACAACTGGATATTACAGATTCCGCCGAGGTATCGGCAGCTGCCAAACTAGCCGCCGACACGACGATACTTGTGAACAATGCGGGTATTTTCTATCCTACTCATCCACTCACTGGATCGCTTGCTGATGCTAAAAAAGAAATGGAGGTCAATTATTTGGGCACATGGGCGATGGCCCAAGCGTTTGCTCCAGTGCTTGCGCGTAACGGAGGCGGGGCGATGGTTAACATGTTATCCGTCGCGTCATGGAGAGCCAGTACGAAAATGACGGGCTATGCCTCCTCAAAATCAGCTGAATGGTCACTAACCAATGCGCTACGTATGGCGCTGAGATCACAAGGGACATTAGTTACGGGGGTTCACTGTGGTTTCGTAGATACAGAATCGACGAAGGGTATCGAATCAGTGAAGGTAAGTCTGGAAAAAGTTACGCAAGAATTAATCAAAGGTATTTTGGAAAATTCGGATGAAGTGCTGGTGGATGAGACGGCAAGAAAAGTGAAGGCATCGCTTCACGATGATCAGCGCCTCTTGTATGCACCGGGTAACTAAGCATTGGCATACAATTAAGGGGGTCGGATGTGCTCGATCCTCTTTTGATATATATTAGGGTGTTTTCACTTCTTCTTAAACTGGATATGCCAAAGGGTTTTATTAGCTTTAGGATCACATTATCAATAAAATTAACTCATCAAACTGAAATCTCCAAGCTATTGGCGCTTATAATAAATTTGGAATAGCCGATTGAGAGAAGTATAAAACCTCACTTAGACCTATTACGGAGAACCTTACCATAAGTAGGAGAGGTTTTTTAATTACCCCATTAAAAGACTGATAATTCAAAATTCTGTATAATTAATGTATATCAAGACAAGGTGGTGAAACAATTGGCTATTTTTGTGCTAAATATTCAGGAGTTCTATTATGATGCTTTCGTGATCCTCAGGTGGGAAGAATTAAACCCAAAGTGCATAAAGAATCATCCCAAATTGTATTGTACATATGACCCTGATGGTCATGTAAGAGACATTATTGTGACAGACGATTCAACAACGAAAGAAATGCTTATGAATGGCTATCACAATATAAAACTTCTGGACAAAAGAATTAGTTAAGAATTGAGGGCGTCCCAAAAGAGGGCGCCCTTCGTTGTTTCGTCAAGCGTAAGCGTTAAATAATGGACACCTAGGATCAGCACTCAGACCATGGGATAATACATTCATCAAAGATAGATGGAGATGAGTCTCATGACCTTGAACGAACGAGATTTGTTATGGAAAGAACGCATTGAAGCCTTCGAAGCCAGCGGCCTGAATGGGCGCAATGGTGCCGGTCTCAAGAGATACCCGTGAAACAATTTCGTTACTGGCATAAGAAACTGCGCCGCGGGGCTGCTGCCCAGACACAGGAACCAGAAAGAAACCGATGGTAAGCGTCAAATCTGTGTCTTATTCACGACCTGGGATGTGACGTAGCGCTTACGCCGCTGCCGCCCCTCTAAAATACTCGTTTACATAAATCAAACCCACCCGTTTGGGGTAGGCTCGATTTGTTACGCTCTTAGATGGGCTGCCTTGCCAGAATTTTCAGGGCAGCTCACTGTTCATTTATTACCGTGATCGCCGGGGTATCAAGACTGTGCCAAAAACCGAATCAGCAACGCGTTTGTTTTCTCAGGTTGCTCTTGTTGCAACCAATGACCCGCCCCTTCGATGAAGCTGCATCCTCGAAAGTCGGAGAACACCTGTTGCGACATTTTTTCCAAGGCATTTGGAAGTTGATATGGGCACCAATCACTGCATCCAGCTAGAAACAGAGTGGGCACATCAATTTTGCGGCCAGCATAAAGTGTCATTTCACGCGCATTCAAACCATTCATGCCGCAACGGAACCAATTCAGTCCTCCCTGAAAGCCAGTGCGGGTATATTCGGTGCTGAATACTTGGAGCTCCTGTTCCGTAAGCCAGGTACAAGCACATATGTTATCTTTGTCGGGCATAAATGGTGCAACAGTAGCGGCCATACCTTTGTCTTGATCCATAATATAGTAAGTGGGCATTTGGGCCAGTTCCTCTGCCGTCCAGCTTTTAAGCGCGAAAGGTTTGTTTCCCTCCCAGTCTGCACTTTTATAATGGAAACTTGCGCGCAAAAACGCATGTATACCTTGCGGTGGCGTACTAAGATCCGGACCTGCCTCCGCCGTCGTATAATACAACTGATAGTGCTTACGGGGCCGCTTGAGCGCAGCCAGCTTTTCATGGATCGGGTCGTCTTGCGCGGCAACAGGCAAGCCTTCCACGCCCAATGCAAAACCAGGCACACCGGGGAACGGTGCTGACAACAAGATAAGAGATCGGAAAATATCCGGACGGATCAATGCCGCCATGGCAGCAACCTGTACCCCAGTATCGTGGCCAATCACCGCTTGTACCCGCCGATGGCCCAGCGTATTAACCAAAACCACCATATCCGTCACCAGATTTATTATACCGAAAGGCTGAAGATCTACATCATAGCCATCTTGCCAGCCCGTTGTGCGGCCAAAGCCACGCTGATCCGGAGCGATAACATGAAATCCCTGGGCTGCCAAGTGCAGCATATTATGCCGCCAGCTATATGCCAGTTCTGGAAACCCGTGTAACAGTAGCACACACGAACGAGCCGGTGTTTCATACCCTGCTTCAAGTACATGCATTCGAAGACCATTTACCTGGACAAAACGTGATCTGATTCCCTTTGGTAATATTCCAGGGGCATATGCGTTTGGCAAGAGGTTCTGAGCAGATTCGTTTGTTTGCATATTGATTTCCTCCTACAATAAAGTTAAGGTTTAAGGCACAGCAGCCAACCGTGTCTTTTTCCATCTCAAAGCTGAAGCTATTAGAATGAGCGAGTAAATGGCCTGATACTTATCACCATGAGCCAGCACGCCCGTAATGGAGTCCGTCAGCCGCCTTCACAAGTTTGTCTTCTGCTTCTTGCGGCGTCAGATAATTGAGAGTGCTATGAACTCTAGACCGGTTGTACCAGCCTTCAATGTACTGAAAAAGCGCACGTCTGGCTTTTTCAAAATCTGAATACTCCGTTCGATGAATTTCTTCTTTTTTCAACGTCGCGTGAAAGGATTCGATACACGTGTTATCGTACGGGCAGCCTTTTTTACTGAACGAATGGATCATTTGTTTCTCTTGAATCACTTTCTCAAATTCACGGCTTGTATACTGGGATCCAAGGTCCGTATGCAGGATCAAACCAGGCTCCGGATTTTGGCTCAAACAGGCATTTTTTAGTCAATGAACTCCCGGGCTAAACCCACTGGCTTTTAGCCAGTAGATCTTTCAGGACTTGGTGGCACTTTAGTGGCTTCTGAAGGCTCTGCTATAATAATGCTAGGTGGGCAAAATGGGATATATTCACTATGGAAGTCATACTGTCTACGACATCCAGCATCATATTGTCTGGACAACCAAATATCGTTATAGAATTCAACAGGGCAAAATTGCTGTTCGGCTAAGAGACCTGATCCGGCAAGGTTCGAAGCACGCAATAGTCAAATTGTCCGGGGAAGCATTGGGAAAGAACACGTACATCTGTTGATTTCCTGTCCACCCAATCTGGCCCCGAGCAAATTGCTGCAGGAAGAGTTCAAGGGATTAAGATAAAGATATTGGGCCAGCATCTATGGGCTCCCGGTTATTTCTGCAGGACGGTGGGAGCCATGACGGAAGAGAGGATCAAGGAGTACATTGATAATCAGGACAATGGCCGGGATGACGAAACGTTTAAAATTGTGAAGGATTGAGTTCAGTCGAAAGCTTGAGCAGGACATTTTTTAACCGGCTTTAGCCGGAACAGCGACTTTAAGTCGCAACAATGAACCCCTGTACTTTAGTGCAGGGCGTGGTTCAGATACTCCTCAGGAGTAAAGGACTTCCCGTCTTCTAACGGAATGGGATTAAATTTTTTAATCCATTTATAAAGGGTTGTTTCGGATAGGCCATCTTCGCTGCTGAGATTTTTGACCGGTGTGCCTGTTTGATAAAGTTCAACGATCATTTGCCGGAATTCATTGTTGAATTTGTTGCCTGTTTTTCCGCTGCCCATACGGTACACATCCTTTCGTTAATCCTTAGTTTAACTAAAATGTGTCCGTAAAACTATCCTAACATCAGCAACAGTAAGTGGTCAAACAGAAAACGTTAAGGTTCCTGACAATTCTCAAAAGCCAATTAATTTAATTGATAAAGAAGACCCAAGTAACAACATGTCGATAACTCTCCCTGATCAACAAGCAACATCAAACGCAACAGAGACAAAAGATGGGGCAGTCGTATACGACAATTCCAAAAAATGATTTTGGATTAGCTGTACAGCCAACTAATGGTAGTGTTAAGGCATTAATCACCATTAAAGATAATGAATCACCAAAAAGATATGACTTTAAAATCGACTTACCTGAAGGAGGTAGGCTAGTGCACCGTAGCTACCGTATTTGTTTTAATTTTCTACCGTGAGTTTAGGGTACAGTGAGTGTAACTTGATACAAGCATTAGCTGTGGTAAATTGCCACTTGATCGTAATGGACTGACGATTACGATCGTCGCACCAAGCTTTGAACTCCTGATCCAGTTCTTCAAGGGTCAGCTCATCTACGGTCCAACTCCCACCTGATTCTCCCTCGGTTTGAGGCTGATCGCAGGCTAAAGCAATGAGTTCACAGTGCTGGCTTAGGGTAAACGTTTGCGGAGATCCTGAACGTGGGGCATCCAGCAGACCCTTCGTTCCTTTTTCCAAGAAACGGTGGCGCCATTTTCGGACGGTCTTACTTGTTGTTTCCAATTTATCGGCAACCTCGGTGACACTGAGCTGTTCCACCTGCAGTTTCCAGATGATTGAGGCGCGGAATTTGAAACGGTATTCTATTTTCAGAGATTGAGACCAAGTTTTTAGCTTTTCTCGATCCGACGGGGTTAGAAAGTCAGTCATAATCAGGTCCATTCATCAAAATTCTCGGTTGCCTTTCTTGTTAACCATAGAATGCCAGATATTTCCGAACCCGTCTTTAGATCCCCCCCAAAAGGGGGAGAGTATTTATGAAACGTGGTACTAGTGATGTGTAACGGGAATCCAGGTAATATAACAACAGCCGGGATGGATCCCGACCACGAACTTACCCTGCAAGCGGCAGGCAGTGCGAGGAATAATTAAATTGTATCAATCTCAAATGATTGTATCGTATAAAACTCCGCTATATGGCTCGATCAATTCGGCAATCAGGCTCTTCACTGATTCTTTGCTTGCACCCAAAATGGCAAAAAGGGTTCTGCGGTAAAACCTCCTTCAAAGCTTTCCTCAATATCAGTCATTGCCTGGTCTAAAAGACTACGATATCATTAGTACTAGCTTTTTAACGATGTATGATCAGCGGGCGGTTTCTTAACGTGTATTAAATTTATTACCGGCAAACTTCAAGAATACCAAACCAATAACGGCATCCCTGTTTTTTTCGGTGCCACCAATGCCACGGGGGGCAACGCGGCAGTTCCATAATACAGTTTCGAGGCTGACCTCTTTTTCTTTAACAGTTCTTGCCATTATCTTTCCTCATTTCCGGGTCGAAAAATGCAACTATCACCCTACTGTCCAAATATAATTCTAATCTATCGTTTATACCATAAGCGTACTTACTCTGCAGTACTGTCTCCTTTTCGGTATTTCTATCATCGCATTTGCCGGAACGAATCCAATTGTTCACCTCTGTTTGAACAACCTCGTTTCCCGAATGCTTTCACAACAAGGTTCATGATAGCCTTCGTTGCATCGTAGGGTAACAGAATCATCATATACGGAGGAAACATGAACTAATTATATTTTACTGCTATGAAGTGCGAAAAACTAGACAGTGTACATGATTGGGGGATTCGTGCATACTCTTTGAAAGAAAGCCTCATATTAAAACGCCTTATTAAATTTATATTAGTGATTTGAAAAAGATAATGGGAATTCGTTCAATCATCCGGTAATAAAGAGTCAGAACATAAAAAGAAAAGTGTACCCCATAGCGCGGCTAGCTAAAAGGCTTGCGCTATGGGGTACTTTTTAATCAGTAAATAATGGTTTTAACGGGTTCGGATCCTGACTATGGAAAAAATCAATATGAAACAGAACTGTATGCCGATCTTCTAAACTCTTAAATTTTGATCACAAAATATTTTCCGGAACAGGGAGGCCGAGACCTTCTGCCACACGTTTTCCATATTCCGGATCCGCTCTGTAAAAGTGGCGGATTTGGCGCTCTTTGATTTCTTCTTTTTCAACCGGTTTTAGCCAGTTGACGAGATTTCGCACCAGTCGTGTCCGTTCGTCCTCACTCATTAGGCGGTACAGGTCGCCCGCCTGTGTATAAAAATCATCGTCATCGTGAGGGCGATTCGCCGCCATACCACTGACTTCGAATTCGGCTTGTTTGTCTTTGGGGGATTCGTGCGGTCCGCCAAAGCTGTTCGGTTCATAGTAAACGGAACGGCCGCCGTTCCCATCAAAGCGCATGTTGCCGTCGCGATAGTTGTTGTTGGTACCATTTAGCGGACGATTGATCGGTAAACTCTGATAATTGGCTCCAATGCGGTGCCGCTGTGTGTCCGCATAGGAGAAGAGACGTCCCTGGAGCATTTTATCCGGAGACACATCAATACCGGGTACAAGCGTAGCCGGGGAGAAAGCCGCTTGTTCCACTTCCGCAAAATAATTTTCAGGATTTTTATTTAGGACCATACGTCCAACTTCAATCAGCGGATAGTCTTTCTGAGAGATGACTTTGGTGACGTCAAAGGGATTGAAACGATAGGTTTTCGCGTCTTCCAGCGGCATGATCTGGACATATAACGTCCATGATGGGTAGTCGCCTTTTTCAATGGCGTTAAATAAATCTTCAATATGGTAATCTGGATTTTCTCCGGCTAGTTTTTCGGCAAGGCTGACGTCGAGATTTTTAATTCCCTGATCTGTCCTCCAGTGATATTTGATCCAAACGCTCTTGCCTTCCGCATTCGTCCATTTAAATGTGTGGCTGCCGTACCCGTGCATATGACGGAGGGTCGCAGGGATGCCGCGATCGGATGCCAGGATGGTCACCTGGTGAAGCGATTCAGGAGACAATGACCAGAAATCCCAGACGGCGGTTGGATTCTTCAGGTGAGTTCTCGGATCCCTTTTTTGCGTATGGATAAAATCCGGGAACTTAATCGCGTCACGGATGAAGAACACCGGTGTATTGTTGCCGACTAAATCATAATTCCCATCATTCGTATAAAACTTAACGGCAAATCCTCTTGGATCGCGAACAGTGTCGGCAGATCCGAGTTCACCGGCAACGGTTGAAAAACGGACAAACACAGGAGTGCGCTTCCCGACTTCAGATAGAAAATCGGCTTTTGTATAATTGGAGAGATTGTTTGTGACTTCAAAATAACCATGTGCTCCAGCACCCTTCGCATGCACCACGCGCTCCGGAACACGCTCGCGGTCGAAATGCGCCAGTTTATCAAGAAGCGCTACATCTTGAATAAGTGTAGGTCCTGAAGAACCTGCAGTCATCGAATTCTGATTATCACCGACAGGTGCACCCCAGCTGGTTGTCAGTTTGTTTTTATTTTCGCCCATGTTGTCACCTCTTCCTATTGAGTATGGTTAGAGGATAACATATACTGTTTAAAATTAAAACTAATTAATACTTATTTTAATTAAAATTATGTTTAACTTTAAAGTAAAATATCATATAATTCCTTTATTTAAAAGGAAAATAGAACGATTAATCCTCCTGAAAGACAAATCCTAGAAATGCGAAAATTTTTATTTGTTGAGATTTCAAAGATTGATTTATTTGAACGCATTGATCTATCTGAGCGCAGCAATGAATTCACCAAGCGTCTCCTTACCCCAAAGTAATGCAAAGGAACGTCATCCGAAACTTTACCATTGCTACCGTCAGGGTTCCTTTCCTTGTACCCTGGCAACTGAAAACGCATATTACTGTTTGCCTACTATGCCGCGCGCTTTCGCCGGAATGCAGGCAACCATCGCCAATAGGGCAATGACCATCGCAATAAGAAATGTAATATGCAGAGCAAAAGTGAACGATTGATTTTGGATAGCTTGAACACTAAGCTTTTGCGCCGTTGCATTTTGTTTGCCCAAGGTTTGCAACACGGTAAACAGGGATCCCGACGCGGTTATGCCCAGAATCATGCCAATGTTTTTCATGGTGGAAAGTGTGCCTGATGTTACGCCTCTGTCCGCATCGGGAACGCTTCCTAGAACGGCGCTATTGTTTGGCGTCTGGAACATACCATATCCAATTCCAATCAGAGCTACCACCAAGATCAGATAAGGTAGTCCAGTATTTTGTCCAAGAAAACTCATCAGCAATAAAGCAACACCCATAACTCCCATGCCCGTGATACATAGGCCACGGCTGCCAATTCGGTCGGATAAAGAACCGCTGGCCGGAGCCGCCAACAAAAAGGCGAGAGGCATGGGCAAATACAAAAGGCCTGCCTGAACCGTGGAAAAGTGCCGAAAGGTTTCAAGATAGAACGGGAGAAGAAAGATAAAAATATACATAGCTGTAAAGTTAAGCATCGCTGCGATTCCGTTGTAAACAAATATTCGGCTGCGGAACAAAGAGAAACGCAAAAGTGGGTTCGGCTGTTTGCGTTCATAAAGCGCAAATAAAAACCAGAGGAGGACACCAGCAAACAGCAATCCGACAAACAATCCAGCAGGCATATATGATTCTCCGATAGTATCCAGTGGGAATAAAATCAGCCACAGGGACAAAATGAACAAAACTCCGCCTTTCCAGTCAAACAGTGTATTTGTGTGTGGTTCGTCTTTTTCAATATTCCGAACAGCTAAAAAGATTGCAATCACGCCTACTGGAACATTGACAAAGAAGATGCTGTGCCAGCCCAATGTGGCAGTCAGTATGCCACCAAGAAGCGGACCGAGGCACAGGGCGAGGGAGATGGAGACAGCCGTCACGCTAAGTGCTTTGCCTCGGTCTTTCTCATCGGCAGCATGAGTGGAAATTGCTGGTCCGGATGAAATGATCATGGCTCCGCCTACCGCCTGAACGGACACCCCAAATAGCAATATAGCAATGTTAACAGATAGACCGCAGATCAGCGAACCTACCGTAAATATCGACAGCCCTGTTACAAAAATACGTTTCCACCCGAAGGCGTCCGCCAATTTTCCGCAGAGCAATAGCGTGCTGCTGATGGTAATGAGGTATGCGGTGACCACCCATTCAGTCAACGCAAGCGAAATGTTAAAATCTTTTTGAATGACCGGTAGTGACACGTTTACGATGCTGTTGTCAATTTGGCCCATAAAGCTGCCCAATGCAACTGTAATCAAAATGTTTCGTAGCTTTGCGCGTGGAGTACGGCTCAAGGTATCATTTCCTTTCCTAGATGCGGTTGTAAAAGTTGAGGAATTCCTCGCATTTACAATAAGCTGTGAACTCGTCATTGTCAATAGTATGTGAGGGATTCCTCGCATAATATTGACAGGCACTCTGCCGGCGGATACAATGACGGTAAAGGAAGTGACCGCATGAGTGAAGCAAGACCCATCCGCAGACCCAGGCAGTCCAGAGGAATTGCGTCCCGGTCCAAAATCGTTGATGCCGCCCTTGAATTGTTTAAGGAAAAGGGATATTATGGCACCAACACCGAGGACATTGCAAAAGCCGCTGATGTTTCCATTGGATGCCTGTATTCATACTTCAAGGATCGAGACGACCTGTTCCATGAGGTACTTAACCAGAGGCAACAGATTTTCCTTCAACTGCTTCCTTCCGAACCGGTCACAATAAAATCAGAAGAGGATATCCGCGAGTGGTTGAAAAAGCAGATTATCCGAGTGGCCGAATTTCAAAGGAGTTCTCGACGCATCTATACGGACATTCGTTCCCTTTCTTATTCTTCTCCGGCGATTTCACATATTCTGACGGAACAGCGAAACCGCCGTCTCCATACGGCAATGGAGTTTTTCAATACGCACAAACAGATCCTCAAAGTGGAGGATATAGAAGCGGCTGCAATTCTGTTTTGTAATCTTATTTCTGTAACCACAGAGCAGATTGCATTTCGGGAAAATGATATCTCGGAAGATCGCATTTTGCAGGCCGGAGTTGATGCTCTGATGGCGTACCTGTTTATCTAATGGGCAGCAGATTTGTTATGTATATAACTGAAAAATTGTGCTTATTATAAAAATCAGACATAATTTCCAAAAGCGGGATCTAAACCCGTCGGCTTTTAGCCAATAAATCCTTTCGGGACTCGGTGGTATTTCAGCGGCTTCTGAAGCGCGTTCTGCACTCAAGTACAGAGTATGGCTTAGGAGTCCAATTTTTAAACACAGACTGTTTTCAGAGAATTGTGCTTATTTCATCAAACCGATTGATGCTTGGATAGTTTTACGGACACATTTTTCAAAAGCATGACCACGGAGTTAGCCCAACCGGGTGAAAAAACAGATCGTGACATTCGGTGACACGTTCTGTGGCAGTCAGTTAATAAAAAAGCCTGAAATCCTTGATATACCAAAAATTTCGGGCTTTTATGTGATGATTACCCTATCTGTCTTCTGATCAACGGGCTTAGCGGGTAGTATGCTGAGTTATCGAGACTTGGATGAGTTAAAGACGCTCAAGCCGGGTTAAAAAAGGTTTGGATGGTGACATCCGCAAAATATAGATATAAATATAACCCAATCTATAACACCATTCATAAAAACACCTTTTTTTATATTCTGAAATTACGGTATAGTAAATATGTTTTACTTTATTGGTGGTTTCCAAAGCGGTATATCCATAAAAGTGGTTTCCTTCACATTAGGTAAAACATCATAAATGGAACATTTCATCTGTTTTGCAAAATACTCTTTTATTCCAAAAGTAGCATTCCATCGTGAAACGGATGTAGACGATACACCGTATCTTCTTGATACATCAATAAATCTTTTTTCTAACATACAGAAACCGTTGGCTAGCGCTAAACTATCGCACAACTGTAAGAGTCTATCATAATCATCATAAGCACAACTTACAATATAGTCTTTGATAAAAATCTCTTCATCCTGAACTTCTTCAGCAAAATCTTTTCCCTTTATTGGATAAGAATGAGTCATACAAATCTTTGCAACTTCGTCCCATCCTTTTTCCATAGAATAAACATAACCTTCATATACATGTTTAGGGACACTAACAATGCCGACCCTGCGACCTATATCATGTAAAATCCCTAAAATATAAGCCTTATCAGCATCCATATTTGTACATTTTTCTGCAATATATTTTGCCGCCAGGCCTGCATTCAGTGAATGATTTGTCCATGGACCTGGATTTAAATGTCCTGCTATTTCTAATTCCCTTTCTGCTGTTTTTTTATCTGGTAACATAGATTTTCCCCCAGTTAATTGTGATAATTACAACATACTACTATCTTCGAAAAAGAGGGGATTTTATGTTAAAAAAATCTATCTATAAAGTGGGACCCATTGTCAAGACACAAATTTTAAAATATTAAGGTGGGGGTTGGAGGGGGAATTCCCCCTTCTGATCTGATTTCTTAATGTTCTTATAAAACCAGAAAAATGAAAATTCATTGACAAAAGATAATTAATGGTAGACGCTTATCTTAACATAGTTTACTTAGTTACTAATACTGAGCATAACAAGCCTATTATCGAATGGAGCGTGTGACTATTGAAAAAATTGTTGGTAGTACTTACTGTGACGGGTTTGTTGTTAACATTTTCGGGATTTGGTCAGGTGGCTTTTGCGGACACTGGTTCCTCTCTCTCGTTGCAACCTCAACGAGTGGGAACAGTTGCTGCATGGATATTTGATCAAGTGACGAAAAAAGAAAACGGAACCTTTATTGATGTTGTTAATGGCGATCGTTATTGGAACACTACAAAAGATAATATATCTTTAACTTCGTCGTTCACTGGTAGCCATACAAACGGTTCATCGGTCTCGGCTTCATTAGGAGGTGGATGGGGCCCCATTAATGCAACAGTTGGATACAATGCCAATAGTTCATATACTTGGAGCTATACAGAAGCCGTACACATTACCATCCGTCCAGGCTATATGGGCTGGAATGAATACGGAGTGGGTCGAGACGAGTGGTATGGGCATTATTATTATCGTGACCAATATGGAAATGAGTCAAGTAGTCATTGGATTTATGTCTATAGTCCTCGATACAAATTAATTAAAGCAACCACTCAATATCGGGGGTATTAATAGATGAGGCAGAAACCGAACCCCTTTCCCGGTTTTAAGATTTGTTTTTTTATATGTTTATTAGCCATTATTAGTATTGTTATTACAGGTTGCAGTACCACTGCTAAAAAAGAACCTTTGACGACTAAGAAAACGAAAACTGTGTTTGTTTCAGAAGTGGTCTTTCGTCAGGCAAGTAAAGGCAACTCACAAACGCCTTCTCAGACTGCCCTGCACGGGATGGTGTGGTATCTATCTAATGGAAGGACAGTAACTCCGGATTTAAAGGATCTCGTTTTTAATTCAACGGTCGGTAAAGATGGGTTTGTTGTTTTGCTAGTACCAGGAACGACTTATAAATGGTTTAACTACGTTTTCCTTAGTTATAAAAATCATGCTTGGGTGGTAAGTGGGTATGTAGACGCTCCAATTCAAGGATCTCTCTCTAAAAATAAACGAGGTTTGGCTTTGCCATTTCCTAGTTATTTGGGATTAAATCTGGATATTAATTCAAACCAAAAGGTCTGGGTGTTTGAGAATGTTGATCACTTTGTCATTATTGAACGTCAAAAGCAATATCCTGTTTCTTTACCAGGGTTTAAACTGATAAAGATCAACGGCAAACAACTATCAATTAAGAGCTCTGGAAATACGAGCACAGCCGTTTATGGCGATGAGGAATCCATGGTCACGGTGGCCGGAAACGTGAAGAAAAATGCTGTTATTAGTTTAGTAAAAAGTCTTTCACCAACGACTGATCCGACCTTTCCCTATAAATGATAGTTAGGAAAATGGTTGGACTAACGTGCTTTATGTGATTATAGAGGACAAGTTCCCGACTTAACCTCACGTGCTTTGTCAAAACCTCCATTCGTCATTATGCGTCGCTCACCGGTTTCCGGATCAAAGCAATAGAGGGTTCCACCGTTATCGTACGCGACATTTTTGAAGTCTCCGAGCAGACGGGTCTGATTGGGATCCTTCCACATAGTCCATGTAAATTTTGTGCTCAACAATATTTTTACCATAAGGGGAATCAGGTATCTTTTTTTTATGGTGGAAAATGAACGAGTTCATGAAGGGTGCGATGAAAAATCGCATGAATACACGATCGGGCTGGGAGAAAATTATTTTTAGGCCTCTGTTCAGCCTAGAACTGACGCGATTTTCGAGACATCGAAATTAGCTCAAATTTGATAAAGAAAGAAGAGATAATGAAATATCTGGATTATTTAGAAGCGGCTAAAAAGGATTTTGATAAATATTTTTCGAATGATAAATTATAAATCCCACTTATACCTATTACGGAGAACCGTATCATAAGTAAATGAGGTTTTACTGAACGTAGTCTTGTAAAATCGCTCTGTTACGATACATTTTTTATGGGAGAAGCGGTCTTAAATCATGTCCTAGCACACACGAAGCAATAAATATATGCAATAGAAATGCTTAATGCGATGTGGAAAGGTATGGAAGGCGGGGTAAGGAACTATGAAGCATAGAATAGGTTTGTTATCCGACGTACATGGTAATATAACAGCATTAGAAGCAGTGATTGCGGATTCAATTCAAGAAAATGTGACGGACTATTGGTTTCTGGGAGACTTAATCATGCCCGGACCTGGTTCTGGGAAATTATTTGATATTTTGGAAACGGTCAATCTATCTGCCTTTGTAAAAGGAAATTGGGAAGACTGTTTTTTAGAGGTATTAAGCGGCGATATTGATACAAATGATCCAACAGATATATATATTGCAAAATTAGCTCAATATCAGTGTCAGAATTTGAGTCATGCCAATATAGAATTTATAAAGCGATCGCCACTGTACCTGACCAAAACGATTAATGGATTAAAATTTGGTATTTCTCACAATCTGCCTGAAAAAGATTATGGCACTGATTTAACCCCTGATCAGGATACGAAAAATTTTGATCAGTTGTTTACGAAGGAACAATGCGACATCGCAATTTACGCACATATCCATCATCAAATGATTCGATATAGCAGCAACGATGAATTGATTATTAATCCAGGTTCTATTGGACAGCCTTTTTTTAAATGGGACAAACTTCGTGCTGATCGGCGGGCACAGTATGCAATTATAGAGGTAGATGAAAATGGTCTATTTGAAGTAGATTTTAAAAAAGTAAGATATGATGTAGAAAGAGAAACTCAGCGAGCGATAAGGTATGGAATACCATACCTAAACCTGTACAAAGAATTATTGAAAACAGGATATGTTCATACACACGATAAGGAACTGTTACTGAAAATTAATCGTCAAAATGATTACAAAGAAGATGTAATCATTTTCTTCAACGAGAAATACCGTGACACTAGGAATTGACGGAGAACCGTATCACAAAGTTTTAATGACTAATAATACGAATGATAAACCAATAGTTAGGGAATGGTGATTGACACACTCCACTAGAGATTATCGGGCATAACTATAATGTCTTGAAAAATAAACTCCAAAAATTGCTTTTAGAAAAAATATTAGAGTGTTCACCAACATTTTTTGAATGTTTAATCGTTGAATTAATTGCAGCTATGGGTTAAGGTGGGTCGGTAAAAGATAGAGCACCCCCCCTTGGTCTAAGCGAAAAAGAACCCGGTCTATAGTTAATTCTTTGTTTCTATGATGATGAAATTGAAAACCTTTAATGAACTATACTCCCGTTAGCCACATAAAGATCCCCATTGTAACAATAGACAGGATTGTGCTATAGAAAAGCGTTGATGCCATTTCCTTTTCGGCTACCTTAAACTGAACGGCTAAAATGATCCCTATTGATCCGGTTGGAATCGCAAGCGAGATCAAGACGATATTTTGAATAGTTCCGGGTGTCCCGCTTATGATCATCAACGCCCAAATCGCAAGCGGTAGCAGAACGTTTTTTGAAAGAATATTAATTCCCACGGGCCAAGTTAACTTTACCTTGTGTGAAAAAAGAATAATACCAGATGAAAATAAGGCGACGCCTCCCGTAGTTTTCCCCAATAACGCAAATGAGGTCTGAAAGGAAGCTGGCAGGGTAATGCCGCATAGCTCGATCGTAAAGGCCAGAAGCGGGGCCCAGACAACAGGTTCTTTTAATGTAGACACAATATTTTTTTCAAAGAGGGTAATGGGATTGGCATCTGATCTGTCATTGGAGTCGTAAGACAACAAAATTATACAAATGGGTATCTGGACCAGATTTATCAGAAGACCACAAATCGCTATAGCGAGTGTGCTTTCACTTCCGAAGAGTGTATTTAATACGGAAGCACCAACGAAGGGTACAGCTGGACCGGCAATGGCTATGGCCTGTAAAACGGAGACGGACAAATTTCTTTTGAAGATAAAGTGAGAGATGATCAACACCATTATGAATCCGCCAATCATTCCGATGGACAGCCATATTACCATAGGTACATTACTTAAGATCTCTTTGCGTGGCGTGCTAAGAATTCCCGCAAATAAACTCATCGGAAGGGCGTATAGCATCACCATTCGATTTAGTATACTGCTTTGATCCACACTGAAGTCATGGTGCCATCCGGCAAAAAAACCTAGTATCAAAGTGACTACAATAGGCAGCAATGCATTTGTTAATGTTCCGATCATCAGGTAATGCTCCTTTCGGTCAGTAAATAAACAATCAGTTTTACACTACCCCCTAAATTGGATGGTTGGTTTTTGCCCCTGCCTTAACAATCCTGATGGTCTTACTCGTTGTTTCCAATTTCTCGGCTACGCTTAGATGCTCCACATGCAGTTTCCAGATGATCGAGGTGCGGAATTTCAAACGGTATTCAATTTTCAGGGATTGAAACCAAGTTCTTAGCTCTTCTCGATCTGACTGGGTCAGAAAGTCTGTCATAATAAGGTCCATTCATCAGAATTTTCGGTTGCCTTTCTTGTTAACAATAGAATATCAGATACTTCCTAATTCGTCTTTAGTATTTTCCTCAATACGGGGAAAGTATTTATGAAACGTCGTATTAGTACATCTGAAGAGATAAACATAAAAAAACTAAATTTGGTGGCAAGCAATCGAGTCATGCTTGTCATTTTTTTATAAATGCCTCATGTACAATAAACCAAATTTAAAATAAAAAATCGAGTCAAAAAAGCGGCCCTTAGCATTGGAAAAATTGCCGTATTATCTTTTTGTAACTGGCGCATTATTTTTTATCATCTATATCGCAATGACCATTAATAAACTGTGAAGAATAAAAAGAGGGTTAATGCAGGAATTGTCATTATGTTTTTACTGGGTGCTGTTTTTACGAGTGCGAGCCTCGTAACGTATTTCAAATCATCTTCACTTCAAAAAAGCGTAACTCAAAAAATAAGTGCCACTGTAAGGCAATCACTTGCCTCACTGGTTGGCCGATTCTTTTTCCCCGAATTCAGTTGGGTTGTCGGGCGTTAAGGAAATACGCAGAAGGTTCGCTTCCAAGATGATCTTTCTTCTTTTCTTTTTTCTGATGCGTATTTGATTCCATGATCCATTCATTGACTTTGTTGATAATGTCCTAACCTTTTTCAGCAAAATTTAATTAAATTGTTTTTTACAGGTGCATTTTTTTTAAGCAAGCTGCGAATTTAGAAATGTCTAGAGTTATATCAGCTGAGCCGGTCCATTTGTTTGACGTTTGAGGATCCTTTTCGCCGATAAAATAATGATAATCCAATTTTCCCAATGAACTTATTCCATAGAAATGGGCGATAATATAGTTTGGGTGAAAAATTTCCAGAATTTTTGTTTTAGGCTTGCAGAAAGTTAAATTTGTTAATGCTGCCCCATGTGCAGCTATTATGGACTCTGCGGATGAAAAAAGCTGAACCTGTTCTGCCACTGAGAGGGATTCCAATTCCACTTTAACAAAACCATATTTGCTTAGTATCTCCATTGCTTGATCTTCATTAGTGATTTTCCGCGACCATTTTCTACTGATGTAAATTCGCTTTTTATCGGAGGGATTAAACTTACAATCTTTTAAAAATGTTTTACGTAGAAAATCATATCCCCATTTTGTTGGGAACGTTGGTTGTGAAGGAATAATTAATTTTTCAGCTTGAACATGGAACCCGCGGTGAGTAATTAATAAATTTTCCTTATTTAGTCCTAATTGATTTAAGGTTTCGGTTTGATAAGGTTGCTCGGGTTCAGTATTCACGATAAACTGATCAACCGTTAGACCGCTTTGCCGAATTAAATGAATCCTGGGGATTACCTCATACATCCAATGATAATAATTCCTGCTAAAAACATGTGTCAGGTCTGCAGCATTTTTGACGAAAGAAGCTACCGGCAATGTTTTCTCTTTAAAAATGGAATGATTCTCGGGAGTAATATCAACACCCTCAAAAGATACATCCCATATGAGTTGATTATCAGGAGTAATGATTGCTCCATTTACTCCCCATACACGTCCATTCGGAATAACCGCAACATAGCCACCCTGTGACTTTAATTTACTTGGAAACCATGAGGGGGGCCAGGGGGGACGATGTTTCGCTCTACTTAAAATAAGCGTTTCAGGGTAGATTGCTCTAATGTCCGCGCCTATTGATAAGGCCCCATCTTTTGCAGCAGTCCACTCTTTTACAGAATTAACGATTCCAATAGGCGGTAGTAAATGATTCAAAAAGACACCCCTATTCATTTTAATCTTCTTCATTCTTTAATAGATTACATAGATCGCTATATGGTCACTCGGATGCATTTTGTTATGTTCATTTACCAGTCTAGTTTCTCTCTGTAGTAATCATATTCTTCTTTAAGATAAGGATCACCATTCCACGGTTTGACATCCGTATTGAAATGAATAATCTTTGGCTGAATATCTAAATGTCCCATTCTGTATACCTGATAGTTCCACTTGTAATCAAGTTCAAACCATTTATTGTACAGTATGGCGTTAAGCGCATCCTGATCCCACCACATGATTTTTGAAGCGTGTTTTCTGATAAATTGAAAAATCCTTTTCGAAATATTGTTTTTCCGCCACTTTTCAAGATTCATGAGCATAACGCCTGAATTAAAGTATTTATACCTCTTAGGTAATCTGATTCCGGCAATATCGACCGGGTCCTCTACGGCACCCAAAAAATAGTGGCCCAATTGTTTATTGTTCCATAATTCAAGGAGGTCATCTTTAATGATCAGATCACTGTCAAGATACAATGCTTTTTTTATCTTCCGGTCTAAGAGATCAGGTATCGATATCCGATAGAAGGCCTCCCGGCTCACATGTCCCCAGCCTTTACAGTCTTTGAAAAGCCTTTGATCTACGTTCAGAAATACAGGGGAGGTGTTGAAGGTTTGAAGAAGGTTACGTAACTTTAATTTATTATCCTCCGACAAATCTCCATCGATAATATAGATCTGATAATGAGTTTCGGGCGATTTATTTTCAAATAAAGAAAGCAGCATCGTAGCTAAATGAACCGCGTAATGATCATTACAAAGTGTAACTATTGAAACCTCTTCCATTTATAGTCCCTCACGTCGCTGTTTGTCCAATTGCCTATAATTGTCGGCTAAGGACTCGCAATAATTTAGTAAGTTAACAATTGCATTGACTTCATAATCTGTGGTGTACTTTAAATCCAGTGAACGGCAAAAGGAAAGGTTCATTGGAACATATTTTTCCTGATGATCTGAGATCGTATCAAGATTTAAATAAAAGTTATTTTTTTTAAGTTCATCAAAAAGGGCATGCCAGTGATAATTATATCCCTCACTATAGTTATAAGAAGCAAGTGTGTTAATCCATCCTACAGTTATTTTTGATTTTAATTGTTCTAAGGATCGATAAGGAAAATGTCTTAATTTCAGGGTCTGTAATTTATGCGTTTGTATATTTTTTTTATCAAATAATAAATCATGGTTGCCGCCGGAAATGGAGGGAGAATAGGCGTCCATTATTTTTTTCGAAACGATGACTTTGGGCCAATAATCTTTTATTGGACTCGCAAAAGTAAGCCTTTTCGGTATAAACAACTCGTTTTCATCTAGATTAATGGGGAAGTAAGTATATTCTCGTTCAATGTAATAAACTTTACTTGTTGATAAATTGTTTACTAATTTTCGAGGGTTTCCAGAATAATTAGGCGCCATTAAGAACTCATCAACGTCTAAAGGGAATATCAAATCAGGACCAAACTGATCGAAAGTATACTTGATTAAATCTGTTGTTTTGTCCCCCTGGATATATTCTAGACTAACGTCCTGCTTTAAATAGACAGGAAGGCCCTCTGTCTGCAATTGGTTGATAATTTCAAGAGATCGATCCGTACTTCCATTATCTAAAAGAACCATGCCATCAAAAATATTCAGATGGTATCTAATGTAAGACTCAATGATATCTGCCTCATTCTTTAACATGCCGACACAAAACACTTTCTTCATAACAATCCTCCTTAAGTTTATATCACGATCCGGTCGTTATAGTTTATTCACTTTATTTTTTTGTGTATAGATGATTCCAAAATTTCTCGCCATGCATAAAATGAACCAAACGTTTTGGAGGGAGTAGCTATGGAGTTGTCTGTGGTAACAGCTGTGTATAATGGTGAAGCGCATCTCGAAGAGGCTATTCAGGGTATTCTTAATCAAACCTTCCATGATTTTGAATATATTATTGTGAACGATGGTTCAAGTGATCGGACAAGAGAGATATTGGACGGAGTGATCGATCCCAGAGTAAAGGTCATTCATTTAAAGAAGAACAAAGGTGCTGCCAATGCTTTAAATACAGGTATTTACGATGCCAGTGGCGAATGGATTGCTCTTCAAGATGCCGATGACGTGAGTATGGAACCTCGCTTGCAAAAACAATTAACCTATATAAAATCCCACCCGGGGTTTGCGGCTATTGGTTCTCTTATTCAATGTATACCTGAAGATGAAAATATGGATCAAAATTTCCTGAAAATGGAAGAGTTCTTTTTCAATGCCAAAGAACCGGAAAAATTCAGGGATGAACAGTTCTACAGTACGCCTATTTGTCATGGTTCGGGCCTTTTCTCAAAAAAAGCTTTTCAAAATACTGGAGGATACGATCCGGCGTTTAAAATTGCTTATGATTACGATCTATGGTCGAGAATGTTTGAAGAAGGAGAAATTGGAAGAGTACCGGAAGTTTTATACCAATACAGAATTCAAGCCAATTCTCTTGCACATATGAACAGAATAGAGACAACAAGTGAGGTTCTGCTTAGTACGTTTAAATCTCTAGCAAAGGTAAGGTTCGGCCAATTAAACAGAAAACCGAAACTGCTCTTACTTGGATCACAAAAGGAGATTGCTTTTTATAAAGACAAAATAGCACCTAGAAATCATTATTTAAAGATGCTATTTCTTGAACAAAAACTGAGTAATATCAAAAAAGCTTATTCTTTATATCGATTTAGTAAAATTGATGGAATAGTTCTGGCTTCAAATCCTCAAATGAATCAAACTTTTCGTTTTTTTGCCAGCAGGGGTTTGTCATTCGGGCGTCAGGTATTTATGGTTTGGATACCGGACGAGTTCTCGTAACAAGTGAATGTCACTATTTATTTTGCAAAAATAAGTTGTAGCTCTCCTTCATACCAGCCAATCTTTCCTCAAAGGGAACGCCGCAGTGATGGACAATAACGGGATCACTGGCTGCACCTAAGAACCCGCCCCATGACATCATGCTGTTGTATTTTATATCCAGAGTTTTAATGCAGTCCGTGTATTCAGTCGGTCCCACATAGTTATAGAAGTCGCGAGGATTAGGATAGCCCAAAAGTTTAAAAAGTGCGCCTTGTTCCCATGGATGACTGAGAATGTTATCCGTTTGATTCCACATATCATCTAATATTTTTATAGATCTATCCGTCTTTTTTACTACCCATACCCCGGTATTCGGGCAGCAAGGTTCAACTCCTTTGTGCGTGCAAAGGTGCATATCGTAATTTAAATCAAGGTCGTCTTTAATGTTTTGATGAGGATTGACTATCATTGTGTCAGCATCCATCCAGATAACCAAAGAATAATGGTCAAGGAGGCTGCGAATTAAAACTACTTTATCCCAGGCAACAGGCCTGTTCGTCACTAATTGGTGAGTGACAAAGACGGTGTCAAATCCATGCTCTTTTGCGTATAGATCGACAGTTGGTTTCATTATGTTTAGCAAGGTTTGATGCTCACCGACAGCGAGTGAACAAATCACACTGTCGCTTGAAGTTTGGAAGTTAAGATCAGCTTTGGGAATCAATGTTATGGCCGCCTCTTCTCTCTTTATCAGATCTTGTCTTTATAAGCCCTTATTGTCTCATCAAGTCCTTTTTCTAATGAAACGGTTGGTTCCCAGTCTAAAAGTCTTTTAGCCTTCGTTATATCCGGTTTCCGAGTCGTGGGATCATCGACCGGCCGAGGCTGAAAGACAATTTTGCTACTGGATTGCGTTAAGTGTTTTATTTTGTTGGCAAGATCCAGAATAGTTATTTCGGCAGGACTGCCGATATTAATGATTTCTCCAGTGGCTTCTTCTTTTTCCATCAACCGTTTTAATCCGCGAATGGTATCTGTGACATAACAGAAGGACCGTGTCTGAGTCCCGTCTCCATATACCGTTATATCTTTACCCGTTAAAGCTTGTGTCACAAAGTTTGAAATGACACGGCCGTCATCATTTGCCAGACCTGCTGAATACGTATTAAAGATCCGCGCGACCTTTACTTTGACATCGTAGAGGGTGTGGTAAAGGTAGCAATACACTTCACCAAGTCGTTTGGATTCGTCGTAACAGGCCCTTGGACCCCAAGTGTTGACATTTCCTCGATAGGTTTCCGGCTGAGGAATGACCTTTGGATCACCGTAGGTCTCACTCGTACTTGTATAGACTATTTTCGCCTGGTTTTTCTTCGCTAATTCAAGCATATTTTCTGTGCCTTGTGTATTGACTTCAATTGTTTTTAACGGGTATTTTTGGTAACTTTTTGGAGAAGCAGGCGATGCCAGATGATAGATTTCGTCAATTGTGTTTAAAAGAGGATGTTTGAGTAACTCAGGAGAACCAATATCCATGTCTATAAAAGTAAACTTTTCTATGTCCAGATCGATCATATTTCTGGGCTTTCCTGTTAATAAGTTATCAATACCGATTACCAGGTTCCCCTCATCTATCAACTCTTTTGCCAGATGAGATCCTAAGAAACCCGCTACCCCGGTTACGACGATTTTTTTTCCCAATTTCTGCACCCCATTCATCACTTTATTTCATGTTGATAACATATTATGAATGGGGGACATGAATGGTATGGACGTAAAACTCGATTGGAGTGATTTTGTGGTAACAGTACTGACTAGCACAATACGGCAGGAGATGTCGGATATGATTTTAGACAATTTCCTGAGACAGAATTACAATCCAAAGGAATTAATCATCCTTTTAAATAATAATGAGATAAACGCCGACCAATGGAAGGAAAAAGTAGTGAATGATAACGTTATTCGTGTTTTTCAATTGGATGAAGAAAAGACATTGGGAGAATGTCTTAATTTTGGTGGGGAACAATCATTCTTTGATGTCATTGCCAAGTTTGATGACGATGATTACTATTCACCCACCTATTTAACGAATATGGTAGGTCAATTAAAGGAAAAAAATATTGATGTCATTGGCAAGTCTTCTATATTTGTTTATTTTAAAACCGAGAAAAAACTGAGCTTTTTCAAAAGAAGTAAAAATCCTTTTTATATAAGAAAAGAAAGGGATTTAAAAAGGGCACTGGCAGGCGGAACGCTTATATTTAAAAAGGATGTTCTAAAAAAGGTGCATTTTGCACATTTGAATAAAGGAGAAGATCTTCAGTTCCAAAAGGATTGTCTCCATCAAGGTTTATCACTGTTCTCAAGCGATCCTTATGATTACGTCCTCTTTCGATATGATCCAAAGCATCATCAGCATTCGTGGGAGACAGACAATCAAATCTTTCAACAGCATTGTCAGTTAATATCCGTGACGGAGTCTTTTGAAAATCTGATCCGACGGCCTCAAACAAAAGGTTATGCTCCATGATTTCCGTTGTCGTCTCAACTTACCGTCCGCAATTTATCGACAATATCATTGAAAACTTTTCAAAACAAACGCTTGTAGAAAAAGAGCTGATCTTGATCCTTAACACCGGGGATATAGATGTTTTTCCTTTTAAAAAAAAGCTTGCAGAGTGCGGTGTTCGTGGTGTTATCTATCCTTTATCAGCCGATATAAGTCTCGGTGAATGTCTTAATCAAGGGGCAAAAAGAGCAAGTTATCCTACGATCGCTAAATTTGATGATGATGATTATTATGGAAAATATTATTTAGAGGAAGCCCAGCATGTACTAACCGAAACAGGTGCTGAAGTCATTGGAAAGCGATCCTTTTTCATTTACTTTAAAAACAAGAACGAGCTTCGATTATATAATCCCAATCATGAGCACGTCTGGGTTTTGAATCATGGACAGTCTGCTTATAAAAGAACTTATTTTTTTAGCGGGGCAACTTTAGTCATCAAAAAGCGTATCGCTGAAACTTACCCCTTTCCAAATACCAATGTTGGAGAAGACAACTGGTTTCAAAAGAACTGTTTTCTCAATGAAATCAAGATGTATGCTACATCTAAAATGAATTATGCTTATTTAAGATATCCGTCACCGCATCATCATACTTCTGAGAGTCAGGACTTTTTGTTAAAGAAGAAAAGTAATTGGGTCACCCGCACAATGAATTTTAATCTCGTGGTAGATCAGATAAGTCCTGAGTATTAGATGTGTTTAATGTCTACAGTTCCTGTCTGCGTTCAGTGATGCTGGAAAACAGGCTCCTTCACTATTTTCAATCGGACTAGGTTTGAGCACTACCAAGCGGCGATCCTACCGAATATGGTACAAATGAGAAAATAATGAGGGGTGAAAAGATTGGGCGATAAAAAAAAGTATGATGACCAAAACGAGCATCGCGAAGATAAAGAGGATAGCAAGTACTTAAAAAGAGAACATCATGATAACAAAGAGGACAGCAAGTGCTTAAAAAGAGAGCATCACGAAAATAAAGAGGACAGCAAGCGCTTAAAAAGAGAACATCACGAAAATAAAGAGGACAGCAAGTGCTTAAAAAAAGAACATCATGACAATAAGGAGAATAGTAAGCGTTCAAAAAAAGAACATTGTGATCACGATTCCTGCCAGAGCTGTATCTGTCAACTGTTAAGGAAGGCGGGGCAAGGAACCATGGTCAGGCTGGTTACTGATTCAGGGGACATCATTGAAGGGAAATTTATTGGGTTTAGTGAGGAGAAATGCTGTGCAATAATTGAGGTTAATGAAATTGTCTCGCCGCCTATTCCGTGTGAAGTAGTCTTTGTTGATTGTCTGAAAATTGAAAGCCTAGTTTTTATTAACTAAGGAAGCAAATGATATGGGTCAGACACAGGGCTTACGCATTTAAAAAGTAGAAGAATATTTTCCCAGAAAACGGTAAACAAACGTTCCGGTGAATGTTTATGCAGGGCATATCAAAAAAACTGTTCTAATGTATGGTGACGGAGAACAAATACGCGATTTTACGTATGTTGGTGATTGTGTTGAAAGAACTCTTTCCATACTTTATGCAAATAAGATTATCGTGAAAACTATTAATATTGGCGGAACAGAAAGAGCTTCTATCCTAGATGTCATTACCATCATCAGAAAGATTCTGAAAGAGGGAGTCAGGATAAATTTTATCGGGCAGCCTAAAGGTGACTCAACGGTTGTGGTTTATCGAGCCGAAAGACATCCTTATTTCATGAAGTGGAAAGGCTGCCTATATCAGTCACCGTCCCATTTGTTTTTCGTCTCAATGTTTTAATTTGGTTCATCAGTCGGCGTAATGGTGTAGTAGCGGATGTGGACCATTCTTTGACTCGACTTCGATGGGTCAGATGCTTTTATTAGCGAGCCTATCTGTAACGTCCATGGCGATCTGCATCTTCACTGACTGGATTTGATTTACACTGTTTCAGTATGTCTTGACATTCCTCTCGGCATTTAAGGCTGTCCCATTCTATTTTTAATCTATTCTCAAAATTCCGCCTATTAAGTAAATTTTAATAGAGTCCGCCTGAATTTCTAATACCGCTTATTAGTTTTTTAATTTGCAGATAACTATAAAATACCCTTTATACTATCGGACAACTTACTCTTAGTTCACTTATGAATACATTGTTAGCAGAGAAAGGTGACTTAAATATGGTCAGAAAAGCGATTATTCCTGCGGCAGGGTTTGGAACGAGGAACCTGCCTATTACAAAAGTCTTGCCAAAAGAAATGATGCCTATTTGTGGTCGACCCGCTATTGATTATATCGTTCAGGAAGCGATTGATTCAGGAATTGAACAGATTTTAATTGTTGTATCCAAGAATAAGAATATGATTCTTGATTACTTTGATAGATCTCTAGAGTTAGAAGCCTATTTAGAAATGAAAAATAAAACAGATTTATTAAAGAAACTGGATCAGCCTAAAATTTATATTCAATATATCCGTCAGCCTTATCCTGCAGGTCTGGGGGATGCAGTTCGATTGGGCAAGTTTTTTGTTGGTCAAGAACCTTTTGCCGTTTTGCTTCCCGATGAAATTGTTGTTTCACAAGATAAAACGGCATTGCGTCAATTAATTGAAAGACACAATACGCTAAAAGGGAATGTACTTGGGTTAAAACGCGTGGCTCCATCTGAGCTTAAGAGCTATGGGGTGATTGATCCTCAGAAATTGGACGACACAACCTTTAAACTTAAAAATATTATAGAAAAGGCGCAGGATTCCTTTCCATCGAATTTAGCCGTTGTGGGGAGGTATATCCTTGAACCTACTATATTCGGCTATTTAGACCGGCTGCAACCAGGTGTTGGTTCAGAAATTCAATTAACAGATGCCATTAAAGCGATGTTAAGCGATGTGCCCAGCTATGGCATAGAGATTGCCGGGCAGCGATTTGATATTTCGAAAATGCCGGAGTATGTGTCTCTCATTAATTTATTATGTGGTTCGGCTCATCGTGAGGATGAACATTTTGGGGGGGACTTGTCATAAAAATTTTAATTGTTGGAACGGGTTACGTTGGTACAACCACAGCGCTTGTTTTCTGTGAAAAGGGTCATCAGGTAACAGGACTTGATGTTGATGGAGAGAAAATAAAGAGATTGCAATCCGGTCAGCTTCATTTTTTTGAACCTGGATTAGATGAACTATTAAAAAAACATTTAAGGGAAGGAAAGCTCTCTTTTACACAAAATGAATCAAAGGCCATTGAAGAAAACGACATCATTTTTATTTGTGTTGGAACACCCCAAGATAAGGATGGAAGTGCCGATCTTAGCTACGTTCAAAATGTGGCTGAACGGATTGGAGAGAACTTGAATGACTATAAAGTCATTGTCGATAAGAGTACCGTACCTGTAGGAACTGCTGACAAGGTTGCAAAATGGATCAAACTACATCAAGAAAAAAACATCTCATTTGATGTGGTTTCTAATCCGGAGTTTCTTCGCGAAGGGTCAGCGCTCCAGGATGCTTTGCAACCTGATCGAATTGTCATCGGTCATTCAAGTGACAAAGCTCTGCACCTTATGCGGGAACTTTATAAGGATTTTAATTGTCCATTCGTTGAGACAACGCCAAAAACAGCTGAAATGATCAAGTATGCCGCCAACTCTTTTTTGGCCTTAAAAATATCGTATATAAATGAACTGGCGCGACTATGTGATGTCTTAGGGCTTGAAATTGATGATATATCAAGAGGAATCGGTCTTGACCATCGAATTGGCGAGGCTTTTCTAAAAGCCGGTATCGGGTATGGAGGGTCTTGTTTCCCAAAGGATGTCAGTGCCCTACTCAAAATAGCTGAAACGAACCATCAATCGCTTTCTATTTTGGAAACAGCCGTGAAAGTCAACAAAACGCAGCCAAAATATTTTATTGAAAAACTTCAAGCTGCCCTGGGTAGTTTGGAAAACAAAGTGATTGCCGTTCTCGGATTAGCATTTAAACCCGATACGGATGATACACGTGAATCGCCAAGCTTTAAAATAATTAATGAACTGATAAAAGAGGGATCAAAGGTAAAGGTTCATGATCCAGTCGTGAAAATTGGATCGAGGCAATCCCTAAAACAAGCAGGCACTGTTGAGGAATGCGTTTCAGATACTGACGCCATCATCCTATGTACGGATTGGGAACAGTATAATGCTATTGATTGGCCATCGGTCAGAAAACGGGTGCGATTCCCTTTTATTGTTGATGGTAAAAATATGCTGAATCCAAACGAAATGAAACATGCAGGTTTTGGTTATTACGCAATCGGGAAAAGTTAATCGTCTAATAATGATAAGTAACTTTATCAGCTATTACCAGCGCTTTCAATGGAGAAGCATTCATTAGTAAAGTTGTTAAAAGTATATATTAATCATCGGTTTAACAGGTACTACTGAAGACTAGGAGGGTGTTATCCATGATTCTGGTAACAGGCGGGGCGGGCTATATAGGGAGCCATGTCACAAGAGAATTAATAAACCAAGGCTATAAAGTCATCGTATTGGACAATTTATCAACCGGACACCAATCGGCCGTTGACCGGAGAGCTATTTTTAAATTAGGTGATATTAGTGATCGTCAACTGCTAGATGACTTATTTAATCAATACGATATCACAGCTGTTATGCATTTTGCTGCCCATTGTCTGGTTGGTGAATCCGTCCAGAATCCGCTAAAGTATTACAATAACAATGTTGGCAAGACAACGCGACTGATTCAAAGCATGACAAAGAATAAAGTGAATAAATTAATTTTTTCGTCAACCTGTGCCATCTATGGCAAGCCCGAACAGGATTCAATAACGGAACAACTACCGAAAAATCCGATTAACCCCTATGGAAGATCTAAGCTCATGATCGAGACGATTTTAAACGACACCTCAAAAAGTGATGGATTAAGTTACATTTCGCTTAGATATTTTAACGCGGCGGGGGCTCATTTCTCTGGTGAGATTGGTGAGGACCACGATCCGGAAACACATTTAATTCCAAATATCCTAAGACATTTGCAAGGGGCTACAGAAGAAATAGACGTTTACGGAAATGATTATGATACTCCTGACGGCACCTGTATCAGGGATTATATCCATGTTCAAGATTTATCGAGCGCACATATTCTTGCTTTAAAACACCTTTTATCACAACCTAGAATAGGGTTGCAGTATAATCTGGGCAATGGAAAAGGACACTCCGTAAAAGAAGTGATCAGCGAATGCGAACGGATAACAAATAAAAAAGCCAAGGTTAACTATGCGCCCAGAAGACCGGGTGATCCACCAATTTTAGTTGCTTCATCCTCTAAAATAAAGAAGGAATTAGGATGGGCCCCAATTTATACCTTGACAGACATTGTCCGTTCAGCCTGGGAATGGCTTCTCAAACATCCAGACGGCTATGAATCATTTTGAGATTAGATTAATACGGAGTTATTTAGATCGTACAATGGGGACTTCCCCATTTTTATTTTTCATCCTGATTATAAGTTCCGGATCGTTATCTTTATGAATAAATTAATTCTGATAGAATAACAAATCGAAAATGAGAAATTGAATACGAGGAGTGAACGGCCATAAGTCACTCAAAACTTTCTGTACCTGAAGTCAAATTTAAATTACATCCAAAAAGTAATATGATTATTTGCAGCAGCGCAACCGGAGAGATGTATGAAACGGAATTGAAGATCATGAAGCCTACGGTTAAAGCATATGCAAAAAAACATCACATGGATACGATTTTCATTACGGAGCGCTTCGATTCAGGCAGGCCAGCATCATGGGATAAAATTATAATTTTATATAATTTGTTAAAACATTACGATATTGTCATGTGGATAGATGCGGATGCAATATTTTTAGATACCAGTTTAGATATACGAAACCAATTAAACGAAGATCATGTTATGTTTATGGTGACGCATTACGGAAGGTCGCCAATCTGGCCTAATGGTGGATTAATTGTTGCAAAAAAGAACAAAAAAACCTTTGATTTATTAAATAAAATATGGAATAAAACAGATGTGATCGACCATCCATGGTGGGAACAGCAAGCTATTATTAATGTATTAGGATATGAAAACTCCTATCATGACATAATTTCCTACCATCCTAACAAATATAGCAACCTTATTGGTATGTTAGATCTTAGATGGAACAGCAGACCATTAGATGGTGATTTAGCTGAAAACCCTATTATAATGCATTATTGCGGTCTTCCTCATGAAATCAGGATTAATAAAATGGTATCTTGCTATCGTATTTTTAAAAATAGAAAGAGACTAGATAAATATAGGAAATACAACAGTCAATTGAGGTAAATTCATTGCTCCATCCTATAATAAGGTTCTGTTTTGCACCGGATTCCACTTTGGTACGTGCTTTTCCTCGGACAATCGGGTAAACATGAGGCTGACAGTCTTTTATACAGGGGACATGGTTTCGACACATGATCCCCTGCTGACAATCAACTTACTAATAAACACCAAGTTCCGATAGTGTTTCGGCGATAATTATGAGAGTGGACTTCGTTACAAAAATTCTGTTAACGACCTCTTGAGTCATCTTATTATTTATTATTGTTAAGTAACTGTTTCCATTACTTATTCATGGAACGATAGAGGTTTAAATATTCATTAGCTTCTTCTTGGACTGTTCTAACCTTTTCATTTTTTATATTTTTCTTTATTCCATTTAAACGCTTTGGTCCCTTTATCAATTTCTTTAATATTCTGGTCAGCTTTTCCGAATTATTTCTTGGAAAGATAAACCCATTCTGGCCATGATCAATGATCTCTGTTATGCCGCCGACATCCGAAGCAACTACAGGTAATCTACAAGCTAATGCTTCGTAAACCACAAACGGACAATTTTCATGCCAGATTGAAGGAACAATGAGTACATCAGACTCACTAAAAATTTTCCCAATATCCGTTTCATCATAAACGCCACAAAATTCAATATTACTATTTTTATAAGCAGACTTTCTAATCTGATTATTATAGGATTCAATATTTCCAGATCCATAGATTTTTAACTTAGCTTTTTTGATCTTAAGATTTAGGAATGCTTTTATTAAAACATGCAGACCTTTATGATAATAATGGCTTCCTGCATAGCAAAACGTTAGTTTTTGGTTTTTAGTATAAACGGTTTTATTCTGTATACATTTTTCTGTATTAATTCCGTATTTAATAACTTCTATATCCACTTCAGGGAATTCTTCCCTAAACATTTTCGCTAAAAAGAAAGATGGAGCAATGACCTTTTTTGCAGATAATAAAATATTTTCAGATTGCTTGTAACGGTATTTGACAAATTCGTTATTGATTTCCGGGCATTGGGTTCTGCAAGCATCGCCTTGTTTAGCACCCAGACAAGGTGAACCTGAACTTGTCATAAGTATACCTTTAGGGCACATCATGAAGAAATCAGTAAGTGTTATTAAATAAGGGATGTTCCGTTTTATAGCAACATTAACAAATTCGCCCATCCGTATGGGATGTGCAATATGAACAATATCCGGCTGCTCTTTTTCAAGAATCATATTTGCAAACCCGGTTAATTCGGAATCCTCTAATGATTGATAAAGAGTCTGAGGACCTGGGTCGTTAATATGTTTATAGGCAATAATGGGGATATCATTATATAGAAATTCTCTGTACATTATGTTTTCATAGGTGTGTTCGAAATATGAGTCGGTTTGAAAACTATGGGTAATTATTTTTACATCATGCTCATTAGTTTTTATCTGTCCGGCAAGATTTAGCAAGAAATTTTCAGTACCTGTATATGTTTCCGGAAAGAATTGATGTATCAGATACAGAATTTTTATGGTAAACACCTCTTTATTTTTTCTCGCCTTCTTCAATATATGCTGTTGGCAATTTTTGCTGAAGCCAGTTAAGGCTCAGCTGGGTGTGATCATTGAGATCTATATGAGTAAGGGTCCCCTCCTTTGTAAATATAAGTATCTCTAGGCCGCGATGATTACTAATTAACTAAAATAATGGAGTACATACCGCTCTGAAAAAAATGGTCAATCCCTTTTGGAAGTTTCAAATTTAATTGTGCCTGAGATAAATGATCCGGTAAAATCCATTTATCTTTGTTTTCAGAAACAATTCCGCCCAACCCGCATATCTTTGTAAATATCTTGAGGGGAATATTTTTTAGGCCTGGATGACTCATAAAAGTGCTCCATTATTTAAAAGTGTTATGACCAGCATAAGCGCGTGAAAATGAACAGATCATTAATAAGATCCATTCACAATATATGTATTTTATTTTGGCTTTATTCATGAAAGTATATGTGCACTATATGTATCGAAATACGTACTTAAGTGACCGGAAATCGGTACACTTTTATAGTTCGGTATTTTTTTCAATAATAATGACTTCCAAATATTTTGTGCAAGGCTATCTCATAATAGGTAGCCTGGTCACGCAAATTCTTTCTTCTTTTTCAAATCAACTGCCATACGCTTTCAAATAATTCTTGGTAATCATCATGATCCCACCGCTCCGCAAAATAAGGATTATGAAAATAAACAAATGCAGTCATAATAGCTTGACCTTCTCCCTTACGGCCGCTAATTGCTTCTGCCTTTTCCGCTAATTGTTTAAGATGACTATTGATTAGTGTTTGTGTGCCCTCTAAATAGTCAGTGTATAAGTAAAACATTCGTTTATCATTATGGTATAGTTCTTTTTTCGTATTGGCGAGTTGCCAGAGCCAATCATGAAGGGCAGATTCACCATCCATGTTTGCTGGAACTGTCCATTCTAATAGGTTTTTTGAAGTGGTGTTTAACCACTTTAATGCGAGTTGCTGCAAGAGATCCTCTTTATTTTTGTAATGTTTATAGAAAGCTGCATGGGTGACGCCCAAGGCTTTTGCTATATCTGAAAGCTTAGTTTTTTTAACACCCTTTTCCATGACCATTGCTTCTGCAACATTAAAAATCTTTTCCTCTGTGAGTATCGCCAATTCGATTTTCCTTTTCTTTTGGTTCTGTTAACTTGTCTGTCGCTTTTTGCTCCATGTGTTCACTTTCCGTGGACAATCTCTCAGGAGTCCCGCACCTTCCGCGCAATCAACAAAGGAGCAGGATCAACATTGAACTTTAACATAGCCTTTTTTTATGTTATTAGTGTACAAGAAAAACCGTGAAGTTACAAATTGTTGACATTGTAACCGGAGGATATATAATAATACGTGAAAGTTACAAAATAATCATTATGTAACTTTATAAAAATATAAAGGAGCGATTTTATGCTTAACGCAACGAATGAAACAAATGATCTAAGAGTAGCGCTTGTTACAGGAGGTTCTGGTGGGATAGGTCGGGCAGTCGTAAAAAAATTGTCTGATACCGGTTTTGCTGTTGCCGTTCAATATGCTGGTAATAAAGCAAAGGCAGATGCCTTAGTAGCAGAAATAATTGAGGGAGGCGGTAAAGCAATCAGTGTTGGTGGAGATGTTGCAGACGAGCAGGCCATGAAGGCCATTTTTGATACAGTTGAAACAGAATTCGGCGGTATCGACGTGGTCATCAATACAGCGGGAATAATGCTCCTTAGTCCAATTGCAGATATAAACTTGGATGATCTAGATAAAATGCATCGGACCAATATTCGTGGAACTTTTGTTGTCTCAAAGCAAGCCGCACGGCATGTACGTCAGGGCGGTGCCATTATTAACTTCTCTACTTCAATTACTCGTACACAGTTTCCTAATTACGGGGCATATGCTGCAAGTAAAGCTGCTGTTGAGTCGATGACGTTAATCTTAGCTCGCGAATTACGTGGAAAAGATATCACGGTTAACGCTGTGGCACCTGGACCAACAGCGACCCCACTCTTTTTAGATGGAAAAGACGAAAAAACAATTGACTATCTTGCTAAGTCGGTACCCTTGGAACGTCTTGGTCAACCAGAGGATATTGCTGAAACGGTAGCCTTTCTTGCAGGCCCTGCACGTTGGGTTAATGGACAAATTATTTTTACAAATGGAGGCATGGCCTAAATAACGAGGTGGAAGGAATCATGAATAGTGAAGAGAAAAAAATTATTGTGATCACAGGTGCATCCAGTGGCTTTGGATCACTTACTGCCCGGGCACTTGCTGATTGTGGCCATGTTGTTTATGCCGGCATGCGCGAAACATCAAAACGCAATGCGCCACAAGTTCAAGCTGCTGAAAATTATTTATTGGAACATGGTGTAGACTTTAGAACGGCATCAATCACTTTGATTGCGGTGAAAGGTATCCTTGTTTGAAGAAACCGGATACGACAAGATGATCCGGTCTAGGAAAAGGTGAAGAAGCTGGAGTTATCTGTACCTTTTGTGGTAGCACAATGAGATGAGCGGGAAAAAGTCCCAAGTGATCAGATAACACTTGGGACGTGATTGAATCGCGTCAGCGATTTTGTACTTTGGTGCGAACGGGTGAATTTGCCAGTATTGTAAGAATAATTCTGTCCGAATGGTAAGAAGCCGTATTCGGATTGCTTGACGCTTTGCGCCGCCATATATGGAGCATATCCAAATCTAAATAGTTAATAGTTCACAGTGTTTCGATCTGAATGTTGAGCTTTTCTTTAAAAAAGAAATACAAGAGTAATCTCATCAGGCAGGTGATCACTTCGGTTACGGTCATCGACCAGATAATGCCTTGCAATCCAAACAGGACATGGAGTAGAAGGATCATCGGGATATACAGCACGCCCTGTGTTATTGACATAATCATGGTTGGCGCTCCTTGCCCTGTGGCCTGAAATACTCCGGTTAACAACCCGGTAAATCCGTTGAAGAGAGCAGAGATCAACATTGCAACTAAAATGGAGGTTCCGATACTTAAAACGGCTGGATCATTTGAAAACAAATGAATGACAGGCGTTCTGAACAGGTACACAAGTCCGACAAATACGACAGAAATACTGCCAATCCATAGCGCGGCAGATTTCAGCCCGGCCCTAAATCGAGTTATGTTCTGACTGGCAAAGTTAAAAGCGAAAAAAGGAATTAACCCTAAAAATAGACCCATAGAAAGAAATTCGGGAACTTGAACAATTCTTAAAGCGACACCAAATCCGGCAACCACTTGATCACCATAACGACTGGCAAAGTTGTTTAATAGAAGGGTGGTGACAACAAGGAAGGCTGCCTGCAGCAACTCTGATGTTCCAATTTTATAGAGCTCCATTTGGTCATTAAGCGAAATGGTAAACTGTTTCAAGAATCCTTTCAGATGCTCACTTTTCGTTTCCAAAAAGTAAATGTAATAAATTACAGAGCCTAAATTCGCTAAAAGCATGGCTAAAGCAGCGCCTGCAACATGCCAGCCTAATACGATGATGCATAATGGATCAAAAATTAAGCTAAGGGCAGTACTGATAAAAACACCATACATGGATTCTCTTGACGCGCCTTCTGAGCGAACCAATTGTTCCAAAGAGAAATTAAGGATAATGATAAATCCCCCAGCCAAAAGCGTTAATACGTATTGTTTCGTGTAATCAAATGTAGCTGCATCTGTACCCAGAAGTTCTGTAATCGGATTAATCAGCAAAAAAGCAATAGTGGCAATGAGAAAACCGGAAATGATACTGGCATAAAATGTGTATCCGGCTACTTTTCTTCCTTTATTGGTTATTTCTTCCCTGCTAATCGGGTGGCAAAAGTGCCGCCACCAACCCCAAACATATTGCCAAAAGCCATTAAGACTGTGAATATGGGGAGTCCCAAAGTCACAGAGGAAAGCGTATCCGTATTGTGCAGAAGGCCAATGAAATATGCATTAATAACGTTGTAAATGGTTCCAACGGACATCCCAATCATCATGGGGATTGATAGATGTGCAATGGTCTTTTGAATCGGAGCTTCTTCTAAATAATAGTGATCTGTGTATTTTTTTATTACATTCATCTTCCTTCATAAATTTTCACTTACTTTTATTAGCAAGTCTTTGAGTGTTTTTGTTTCTTCAGGCGTTAGACTCTTTGTAAGCCTGTGTTCTGTCTCCGAAAAGATTTGGTTGAATTCTTCAACTAGGTTTATCCCTTTTTCTAGGACATATATATTTTTTTGACGTTCATTATTTTCCGGCACAATGCGTTCGATATACCCTTTCTTTTCCAAGCCTTGAAGCATATTGGTAATACTTGCACTTTTGCGGTTAAATTTCTCTGCTAAATCTTTTTGAATAACGCCCCTTTCTTGATTTGCATAAATGTAGCCGATCATCTGCCCTTGCTGAGAATTTAATCCTAAACAAGTTAATCGGGCGTCTGCTATTTTTTTGATTTTGATACCAATCACTCGAATAAGATCTGAGTACGGGGTAGCTACCACTTTTTTATTCATCTTCTCAACTCCATTAGCCACATTATAGTTAGATATCTAATGATTATGATTATAAGAGTTAGATATCTAACTGCCAATGATCTAATTATTTATTTCCCATAGTTGCCATTTACTTTCCCCTGAGAACGACAAGAACCGGGCACTTTGTCCGGCGGTATTCATTTTTGTACTTGAGTAAGAAAGCATAAGCGTTGATCTCTAGATAAGAGCTAACTTTTTCATTTTACTTTCTTGACATCAAACAAAAATTAACTTATATTATAAAAGAACGATCGTTCCAATAAATTTATTAAACTTTGGAGTGAGGTCTTTGACAAGAACGCGTGTCTTCGATCGACAAAAGGTACTTGAGAAGGCTATGATTGTGTTTTGGCGGAAAGGAGCCGATGATGCAAGCATTGCTGATTTATTAAAAGAAATGAAAATTAGTCGCTCAAGTATGTATGAGACGTTTGGCAGTAAAGATAATCTGCTTCTCGAATCGATTCAGTGCTATATGGACGCCAGAAAATCAGAACGCGGGGTTCTTAACGACTCCCAAGATATTCGATTGAGTATCATGCGCTATTTTCAAAATCATATTGATCGTGTATTTGATGATAATGCACCAGATGGTTGCTTACTCACCAGTACAGCAGCTTCTATTGATCATCAGAGCGCTTTGATTCAGGACGCAGTGGCAACAAGTTTTAAAGATATTGAAATGTCGTTGTTTAACCTTTTGGAAATCGGGAAAAAAAGTGGGCAAATAAATTCACATATTGATTCAAAAAAATGGGCGTTTCTTTTACTCAATTTACACCATAGCATTAATATTACTTCCAAAATCGATCACAATAAGGAAGATTTTATCCAGATGATTGAGTTGGTTGTCTCCTTGTTATAAGCTCAATTTTTTTTGATCTTTAAAGGAACGATCATTCCAATAACTGATTATAAAAGGAGTCTTAAATTATTATGATAATTTTTATGTTGATTGCCGGTTTTTTCTCTGGAATGACTATTCCTGTTCAAACATCAATTAATTCACGGCTTGGCTTGCAGGTTAAATCTCCCTACACAGCATCTGCCATTTCATTTTTGGTTGGGACGATTGTCTTATTTCTCGTTTCTTTCCTTGCAGAACCGCATTTTGTATCTGATATTAGCCTTCTTTCTTCTATCCCGTGGTGGATTCTAATTGGCGGTGGCTGCCTTGGCGTTTTTTATTTGACGTCTAATATTCTATTGCTGCCGCGGCTTGGGTCTGCGCTAACGGTTGTTGTTACTTTGCTTGGCCAAATGATTATGGCTTTATCGATTGATCACTTCGGATGGTTTCATGTTCCTGTCCATGAATTAAATGGCCCAAGAATTACCGGCATCGTATTCATGTTAATTGGCGTTTTTGTCATAAAAAAATATTAATAAACAAGGGAGCTTATTCTTCATGAAAAACAAATCATCGTATTTAATACTTTACATGTTCCTTGGCCTGTTTGCGGGAATGCTGTCACCGATTCAAACATCGATTAATTCAGAACTGAGAAGCGATGTTCAATCTCCACTTGTTGCGTCTCTCATTTCTTTTTCAGTAGGAACAATAGCTCTTTTTCTTCTTGTTTCGATTATTGAGCATCGGCGGTTATTCAATACGAACATCTTAGAAAAGGGGAGAAGAGTCATTTCAGAGAATCCCTGGTGGCTCTGGATAGGAGGGATACTGGGAGTTGTTTTTGTAACATCTAATATATTTTTGTTGCCCGTTATCGGGGCTGCTTTAACTGTTGTTTTGGCTTTATGTGGTCAGATGGTCATCGCGCTCATTATTGATCATTTTGGCTGGTTCGGGGTACCCAAACATCAGATAAACATACAACGTATTTTCGGCATTATACTGATGGTTTCAGGAATATTTTTGATTCAGCACTTTTAATATAAGCAGTTTAAAGTAGTCAAGTTTTCTTTAGAAGGAGTGCACTCTCTGTCGAAAATAGATAGAGGGTTTATTTATTCTTTTTCTCAATCCTGGAACTATTAGCGTAAGCAGGCATACATTTTACAAAATATTACCGTGGCGTAAGCTAAAGATATATTTCTAACCAGTCAGGGGGGGTCAAAGACAACACTTTCAAGATTGATGAATGAATTGAGTCTCGTTGTTCTTTAAGCATAAGGTCTTTCAAAAGACTTCAATCTTAAATGGCGACTTTAAGTAAGTCACAGAAATGCTACAAGTTTGCGTAGGGATGTCACCGCTAGGGTACGATTGAAAATGTTCTATCTGGTGCTAATGAAATCGGTCAGCTCTCATTGACGCGTAGTTAGTACGGACTACGCAGCATAAAAGGTTAAATTGCTAATAACTCCTTTAGAGAATTTATCTCTTTTCTTTGACCGTATTCTTTTTTTGCATTTGTTCTGTTTATTAAAACCGAATATGTACCTATGCTATTGGCTCCTTTAATATCTTTTTGTTCATCACCTACAAATACTAGGTTGTTTGCAGAGACTCCCAGCTTACTTAATAAGTCCAAATAGCCTTGTTTGTTCGGTTTTCTAAAACCAACATCAGCTGAAGTCAATAATACATCAATATAATCTTTAAAGACCTCAATATCAGACAAAACGTAATCTCGATCCATCCCATAAGGCACATCGGTTAATATGCCAATTTTTACGCCTTGTTTTTTTAAAGCTTCTAAAGTATAGATTGTATCATCATATAGTTGTGAAGTTCGGTGAAAGTAAGAATAAAAGGTCTTTTTTGTCTTGTTCAAACATTTATCGATATTTAATTTCCACGTTTCCAATATTTCAGAGAATATTTGGTCAGAAGATACTTCAACTTCTCTATAGGTTATTCTTGTATTATATTTTGATAGAACTTTTTCTCCTGCTTCGATCATATTTTTATTTGGAATACAGTTACAGCTGATCAGAACATCTTTCAGAGCTTCTTTGTACAAGCTTTTCCAATTTAGTGGAACATTTTTGTATTTCATCTGTTGTACAGTAATCACGAACTAGTCAATAAAAAATAAATATACTCTGATATAAGCAAACTTAAAATTACATAGTGAATGTGTTAATTAAGATTTACTATTTTTCTTTGCTTAGTTTTCCTGCTATTTATTTTTCGTATATCTGTCGCAAAGAACACTCCAATGATAACAAAAACCATACCCATTATTTGTTGCCATGTAATAGATGAACCATAGAATAATAACGAGATCCATGTTGCGTTAATGGGCACTAAATTCATATACATGCTCGTTTTGCTCGCTCCAATCTTTTGTATTCCCTTATTCCAAAGAAAGAAAGCGACGACGGTTGAGCATAAAGTCATAAAAGCTATCTCGATCCATGCTTGCACAGTTATATGAGTGATATTTCCCCAGTCGTTTTCAAAAAGAGAACCAACAGCTAGAAAGAGAGAACCAATCAACATGGAAGCAGTTGTCGTCAAAAGAGGAGGATAGGTTTTCATTACGATTTTTCCGATCAATCCATGAATGACCCAGCAGCCTAGTGCTGCAAGAAGCAAAAGATCTCCTATGTTGAACTTTAGTGCCATGATTGTTTGAAGTGATCCTTTAACGATAACAAGAAATACGCCAAAGAGAGATAAGAGGAGTCCAAAACCAATTCGACGATTCCATGATTCATTTAAGAAAAAAACAGCACCAAGCGTGACAAAAACGGGTGTCGTTGCCATAATTAAGGACCCATTAATTGCCGAGGTATATTTCATTGATTCAAAGAAAAAAGCATTGTACCCAAAGATACCGGTAAGAGCCATTAATAATATACCGATACCATTTTTTTTGAAAAAATTGATCTTCCATTCAGAGCTGAATATTGTGATGGCTAATAATATTAAGCTGGCTAATCCAAAACGTACCGTTGCTGCTGTTAAGGGGGATATCTCTGTTATGACATGCTTTGTCGCCCCAAAAGCTCCTCCCCAAAATAAAGGGACAAGTAAGAGTAAAATATAATAGATTCCATTTCTTTGTTTTTCATTCGTCATATTCGGGACTCCCTCAACTTACTTAACTTATTTTAAGACGGTTATGTTTATTTATGTAGAGGGAGCCCCTTCAATATCTTATCAACAGTGTTTTTTTGACCATACATGGCCATTCCAACAATTTGAAGATCTTCCTCCCTAACAGACCTTACAACTGCTCGATTATCTTCATCATTATTCGTATCGAAAAGCCCTTTTGTATAAATTGAAAAACGAATATCTCGGCTTAATGCTCGTTGGTGCACCTTTTTGATTTGATCTTTGTCGGCAGAGAAAACTAATACAGGTTGATTGAACATAGGTAAGTAAACAGAGCCATCTTCATAATTTTTGCCAATAATGTCTTTTATTGTTCCAGCAATACCACTAACAGTAAATGCTGTCACATTCAACTCTTGCCACATTTGAAGATCTTCTCTGACAACAACTGCTATTTTTGTACTTGTCTTCATCATGTATTAACCCCCTCGTAGGATTTGTTTATTTTAGAAGATGATAAACTTCGTTCATTGGTCTCAGCCAGTTCTGACTCATAACAGAAGCAGCTAACTTAGAGTTATGGTCAGTAAAAGCTTTAATAATAGCAGCGTGCTCTTTTACGGAATCTGATTTGAGTGTAAGATCATTTTTTAGAAAAACATATTTAAAGCGTCGAATATGCAACTGTAAGGTGGATGAAAAACGATCAATGTATGGATTATCAGCAATCTTTAAAATGAAACTGTGATAGTGCTCATCAAAAGTCATCGCGTCAAATGGTTGTCCGTTTTTTATCGCTTCCTCGTATTTTTGATTAACAGCCTTCAACGTTTCCACTTGTTCCAGAGTGATAATCTTGGATGCTTCATCTGCTGCTAAAGCTTGTAAGGAGGCAAGCGGTGGATACAATTTCAATACGTCTTTCTTTTTTATCATGGTAATACGTGTCTCTCTGCCTGGAAACGTTTCAATAAATCCTTGAACTTCAAGTAATTGTATTGCTTCCCTGATGGGTGTCCGGCTAATGCCAAGTGTTTCAGCCAGTTCTGAATCATATAGCTTTTCTCCCGGCTCAAGAGTTCCATCAATAATCCATCGCTGCAATTGATTGAATGCTTTCTTTTTAGCGGATAAGCGAGTAGGTGAAGAATAATTTTTGGGTATAGGCATTTTGCATTCTCAATATTTTGATTTATTAGAAATATATCACATATAAATACATATATCAAATTGATTCGGTGAATTTTTCGAATTCATAGCCGCGATGATCACGGTACTACATGAAAAGAAAAGTTTTACTTTTACGCTTGGCTGTTTTCTGGGTCAAAGTAAATTTTACTTTGGTCTCTTGAACAACAATTTCCGTTTAGTGAAGCGATATAATGAATTCTATATCCCATATAATTAGCAATGATACAATAAGAGGCCGGATAACGGATTGTTATGTTAGGGTGGTTGAAAATCTCTTTGTTAAGGTGTTTTTTCCACAACATTAAAAACCAGGCATTGTTTAAGCATCCGAGCAGATAGTTCAGCCGCTAAAATATTATTTTCATTAACTTATCTCTTACTTTTACCATTGCGAAAAATTTAAATTTAGTTATTTGTTTAGATGAATGATATGTTGTAGTAGTACAAGCAGATGATTTAGATTCGGTTTCCTCAGTGAAACTTACTGGTATGAATTCTACTTCAATAAACCGTTCATCATCATACGGTTCAAGAAATTTGTTGACCGAAGTTTCAAGAGCAAACAAATCGTTTTCCTCAAATAATTTAATTTTCATTAATCCACCCCTCAGTAAATAAGTTTGGCTAAAGAAAATTCATTTCAAACGGGTTATACAAGGTAACAATCATCAAGCGTCTTTTTATCGTTATCGAAATAAGTGATGCGTGCCTCTCTTAAAACTGCCTATTTTTTTCGCTGGCGCGTAAAGTCCCCCTGCGTTAATAAAAAATCAGTTAAGCACTGTTAAAGTAATGCTTTTGGATGAATCAACAGCCCTTAAAGCAGGATATTTTACTTAAATGTATATTAACGAAACTTTGGTTTTTTTCAAAAATGATACAGCTGAATCATTATTTTTTTGGATAATATACACCGGCATGGCCAGGTGCGGATTAGCCGGCAACTTTTTTAATCCAGGACTTATTAAAGCCACGAGTTGTTTTTGTCAATATGATATGAT